>CAIYXE010000152.1 GCA_903930095.1 uncultured Hyphomicrobiales bacterium | reverse complement strand
TAACCCTCCGGAACCTGACCTGCCGAGGAGTGTCCCGCCCATGACCCAGCACCACAAGATTGCCATGCTGACTGCCGGGGGCCTGGCACCCTGCCTCTCCTCCGCCGTTGGCGGCCTGATCGAGCGCTACTCGGAGGTGGCACCCGAGGCGCCGATGATCGGCTATCTCGGCGGCTACAAGGGGCTGCTGCAGGGCAATTCCATTCCCGTCACCCCAGAGGTGCGGCGCCGGGCCAATGTGCTGCACGCCCATGGCGGCACGCCGCTGGGCAACAGCCGGGTGAAGCTCACCAACGTGGCCGACTGCGTGAGGCGCGGCCTGGTCAGGCAAGGCGAGGACCCGCTCAAGGTGGCGGCGAACCAGCTCGTCAAGGACGGCATCACCATCCTCCACACCATCGGCGGCGACGACACCAACACCACCGCCGCCGATCTGGCCGCCTATCTGAAGCAGAACGGCTACCAGCTCACCGTGGTGGGCCTGCCCAAGACCATCGACAACGACGTGGTGCCGATCCGCCAGACGCTGGGCGCCTGGACGGCAGCGGAACAGGGCGCGCTGTTCTTCGA
Source organism: uncultured Hyphomicrobiales bacterium (assembly GCA_903930095.1). Lineage (GTDB taxonomy): Bacteria > Pseudomonadota > Alphaproteobacteria > Rhizobiales > Aestuariivirgaceae > Aestuariivirga. The sequence goes on along the minus strand of CAIYXE010000152.1, from coordinate 5,502 downwards.
GAATGTCGTGAACGAGCAGTCGACCTCCTCGCGCCAACTGGTCATCCATGAGGTGATGGGCCGCCACTGCGGCTGGCTGACCGCCGCGACCGCCAGGGCCTGGCGCGAGCGGCTCGACAGGCTGGAATTCCTGCCCGAGTTCAACCTCGACCGGCAGCACAAGGACGTCGATGCGATCTACATCCCCGAGATGCCGGTCGACATCGAAGCCGAGGCCGCGCGGCTGAAGGCCCTGATGGACAAGATGGATTCGGTTTCGATCTTCGTCAGCGAAGGGGCCGCCGTGCAGGAAATCGTGGCCGAGATCGAAGGCCGCGGCGAAACCGTGGAGCGCGACGCCTTCGGCCACGTCAGGCTCGACCAGGTGAAGGTGGGCGACTGGTTCGGCAAGCAATTCGCCAAGAAGATCGGCGCGGACAAGACGCTGGTGCAGAAGTCAGGCTACTTCGGGCGTTCCGCCGCCGCCAACCAGGCCGACCTGGAGCTGATCCGCGCCATGGTTCATGTGGCGGTTGATTCTGCCCTCGCAGGGATTGCCGGCGTCGTCGGCCATGACGAGGAGAGGGGCGACGAGCTGCGCGCCATCGAGTTCCCGCGCATCAAGGGCGGCAAGCACTTCGACCCCAAGACACCGTGGTTCCTCGACATGCTGCGCGACATCGGGCAGATCTGATGCGCCTCCTCCTCGCATTGCTGCTGATGACGGGCCCAGCACTCGCCGGCGAGGCGCTGGAACAAGGCCGCGCCGACTTCCTCAAGCTCTGCGCGACCTGCCATGGCGAAAGCGGTACGGGTGGTGGGCCGCAGGCGGGCAAGCTCAGCAAGCCCCCCTCCGACCTCACGCTGATCACCAGGCGCTACGGGCGCTTCCCGGAGGACCGGGTGTTCGACACCATTGCCGGCATCGACATGCCCGATGGCCACGGCACGCGCGACATGCCGGCATGGGGCGATGTCTTCATCAGCGAGAGCGTGGGAGAGAGCACGAATCTCGCGGATGCGCTGCAGGCCTCGGACGATGCCTCGCGCCGCATCGCCGGACTGATGCACTACCTCGAGTCGATCCAGGCCCCGCCCTGACGCCGGTGCGGAAGAGCCCTTGCCGGGGGTGCGGCAGTGTTATATCCACTTGGATATAACGACAGGAAACACAGCACATGACACTGCGCCGGAACATGCTTGCCACAGCTGCTGCCGCTCTCATCCTCGCAGCCGCCCCTTCCGCGCGCGCGGCGGACCAGGTGACGGTCTTTGCCGCGGCAAGCCTCAAGACCGCACTCGACAAGGTCTCTGCCGCGTGGACGGCAGAAACGGGCAACAAGGCCGTGATCTCCTATGCGGCGAGTTCAGCGCTGGCCAGGCAGATCGAGCAAGGCGCGCCCGCCGGCATCTTCTTCTCCGCCGACCTGGACTGGATGGAATACCTGACCCAGAGGGACCTCATCGACAAGGCGAGCATGACCAAGCTCCTGGGCAATGAGATCGTGCTGATCGCACCACAGGATTCAACCATCGCGGCGGAGATCGCACCGGGCTTCGCACTCGCGGCGCTGCTGGGCGATGGCCGCCTCGCCATGGCCGACGTCAAGTCAGTGCCCGCCGGCAAGTATGGCAAGGCCGCTCTCGAGACACTTGGCGTCTGGGCCCAGGTCGAGAACAAGCTCGCGCAGGCGGAGAATGTGCGCGCCGCACTGAAGCTCGTCGCCACCGGCGAGGCGCCGCTCGGCATCGTCTACCGTACTGATGCGCAGGCGGAATCCGGGGTGAAAATCGTCGGTGCGTTCCCATCCGATTCGCATCCGCCCATCATCTACCCCGTGGCGCGCACGGCGTCCTCACGCAAGGACGGGGCCGCCGCATTCATCGATTTCCTCACATCGCCCGCGGCGGCAGATATCTTCAGGGCGCAAGGGTTCCGGTTGCTGAAATGACGGATTGGCTGCGGCTCAGCGCGGAGGAATGGGACGCGGTCAGGCTCAGCCTCTGGGTGGCGAGTGTTGCCATGCTGGCGAGCCTGCCCTTCGGCATCGCCATTGCCTGGCTCCTCGCGCGGCGCGAGTTCTGGGGCAAGTCGCTGGTGAACGGCCTCGTTCACCTGCCGCTGGTGTTGCCGCCTGTCGTCACTGGCTATCTGCTGCTTCTCTCTTTCGGAACGCGTGGGCCCATCGGCTCCGTGCTGGCGGAATTCGGCATCGTTTTCTCCTTCCGCTGGACGGGCGCGGCGCTGGCGTCTGCGGTGATGGGCTTTCCGCTCATGGTGCGGGCCATCCGCCTGTCGATCGAAGCCGTCGACACGAAGCTCGAGGCTGCCGCATCAACGCTTGGCGCCAACCGGGCCTTCGTCTTCCTCACCGTCACCCTGCCGCTGATTGCACCTGGCATCATCGCCGGCATGATCCTGTGCTTTGCCAAGGCGATGGGCGAGTTCGGCGCCACCATCACCTTTGTTTCCAACATTCCGGGCGAGACGCAGACGCTGCCGTCGGCCATTTATTCCTTCACCCAGGTCCCGGGCGGAGACCCGGAGGCGCTGCGCCTTACCGCCATATCCGTCGCGATCTCGCTCGCAGCCCTGATGGCATCGGAGGTTCTCGCCCGCCGCGCCGGACAGAAGATCGCCGCATGAGCCTCATGGTCGAGTTACGTCACGCACAGGGCAGCTTCGAACTCGACCTCGCCTTCGAGAGCAAGGGTCCGCTCACGGCAATCTTCGGTGCCTCGGGATCCGGCAAGACCACGCTCGTCAACGCCATCGCGGGGCTGATCCGGCCGCGCCACGCGCGTATCCTCGTCGGCGGCACGGTGCTGACAGACACGGATGCGGGCATCGCCGTGCCGCCGCACCGGAGACGGATCGGCTACGTATTCCAGGACGCGCGGCTGTTTCCGCATCTGAGTGTTGAGGGCAATCTCGGCTACGGCCAGTGGTTCACACCCCGGGCAGAGCGCTACGCATCAAGAACGCAGATCCTCGAACTCCTCGGCATCGGGCATCTTCTGGCGCGCAAGCCGCGCGACTTGTCCGGCGGCGAGAAGCAGCGCGTCGCAATCGGGCGCGCATTGCTCTCCTCGCCGCGGCTTCTCCTCATGGACGAGCCCCTCGCCTCGCTCGACCAGAAGCGCAAGGACGAGATCATGCCCTATCTCGAACGGCTGAGGGACGAGACAGGGATCCCCATTGTCTACGTCAGCCACTCGGTCGCGGAGGTCATGCGGATGGCGAGCGACGTTGCGGTGCTGTCCGAGGGCCGCCTCCTCGCCTTCGGCCCCGCGCCAGACATCGCCCGCCGCCTCGACCTCATTCCGGCGGAAGAGCGCGAGGAAGGCGGCGCCATCATCGACATGACGGTGGCCGCGCATGAGGAAGGCTTCGGCATGACAAGGCTCACCGCCGCCGCGGGCGATGTCTTCGTGCCGGGCTTCATCGGCCCGCCGGGCTCTCCTGCGCGCGTGCGCATCCGGGCGCGGGACGTGATGCTGGCAACGGAGAAGCCCCGCAACATCAGTGCACTGAATATTCTGCGCGGCACGGTGGCGGAGATATCGGATGCCGGCTTCTCGTCGGTCAACGTGACGCTCGACTGCGCAGGTGCGGCGGTCCTGGCGCGCATCACAAGGAAGTCCGCCGCGGGCCTCGGCCTGGCGCCGGGCCACACCGCCTATGCCGTGGTCAAGGCCGTCTCGGTAAGCGGACCCGCGCCCGGCACGCACTGACCGGTTTGGAAATTCGCTATGCTTGCTCGCCAGCAGCGCTGGCGATTTCCTCGCTGAGCGCTGCCAGATGGGGCGCTGTGGCGGCCGCCGCCGCGCGCTCCATCGCGCGGTAGCGGGAGATGAGGCTGAGGCCGAGGGGGGTGAGGGTCGCCCCGCCACCCTTCCGGCCGCCGCTGCGCGATTCGACCACCGGCTTGCCGAAGATGCTGTTCAACTCCTCGATCAGTTCCCACGCCCGGCGGTAGGACATGTCCATGGCGCGGCCACCGGCCGAGATCGAGCCCAGCGCTGCGATCTGCTCGAGGAGCGCGATCTTGCCCGGCCCCACCCGGAGGTCCGGCCCGAAATCGATGCGGATGCTGAGGTCTGCCATTGCAATCCAGGTGATTATTCCCGGCCATGATCGAACAAACTGCCGTCCGAATCCAGTGCCCGGCCGGCGGGAAGGCAGGACCGATGACGACGCCCATTCTCACCATCACCCTCAATCCCACGATCGACGTCTTCGGGGCGGCCAAGGCCGTGAAGCCGACCCACAAGGTGAGGCTCAGCAACGCCACCTATGGGCTGCATCAACGGCGGCGCTGGGCATCGGGACGCTGCTCTGCGTCAAGAGTTCACCCAGGGTCATCCCACCAGAAGGCCGGGGCTTTACAGTGAACCGTTCCCGCGCGCATTGTAGGCGCGGGTGGAGTCGGCTGTCGCACGTTTCACCCTTGTGCCGAATCGAACTGGATTGGGAGACACGACATGAAGAAAGCGATCACCATGTTCCTCGCGCTGGGCGTGATGCCCATCCTGCTGGCGGATGCGAGCTTCGCCAAGCTCACCAACAGCGAGCGGCGTTATTGCCAGCGCCAGGCGGAGCGCTATGCCGATGAGAAGACGCTCGGTAACGCGGCGGGCGGCGCCATCGGCGGCGCGGTGGTGGGCGGCATCATCGGCGGCCTCGTCACGGGTGGCAAGGGCAGCGGCGTCGGCACGGGTGCTGCGATCGGAGCCGGCGTGGGCGGCGTCAGCGGCGCGGCGCGCGGCTCGGCACGCTGGGACCGCTACTACCGGAAGAAGTACCAGAACTGCATCAACAAATACGACTGAGCAACTCTTCCCGTTCGGTCAAGTGACGATCAGCCGCCGGGACAACCGGCGGCTGTTGCATGATCCATGCTGCCCCTGCGTTGGCACGCGATCTGGCGCGAAGAATCCTGGGCTGATCTCTATCTGATGATTGGGTAATCCCCCCTGTATACCGGTGGACATGCGGAACGATCCTACCGTATCAACAACCGAAACCTTGCAGCCATACCCTACGTCGAGTCCAGCCCAATTTCCAAAAGTATACGTCAGTTTTTCGTAGGCCATCTGTAGTCTGCTCCCGGCGTTCAGAAGAGTGTTAGTGCAAGCGCAATAATTCCAGTGACAAAAATCATAAATGGTCCTCCGGTTTGGACGCGATTTCTATTACTCAAACGCCACTCATTTCCTTCGGGAACATCGCCATTGTACATTTGAAATCCGGGATGATCTTGACTGAAGTCCCAACCGTTCTTCCGATAGAAGTTTAGGTCCAGAAGCCAGTAAGCTAAACACCCTAAAAATGCCAAGTAAGACACCGCTTGAATTATGGAAACAGACATCAAAGTCGGCCGGCCTGAGTGGGAGCATCTTGATTAAGCTTTGTCATCCTAAATCCTCATCACAGCGGAGACCGTTGCTCCGAATCCAATTTCGAAGCCGCCTCCAAAACCCACCACTCCGTTCGTTGATGTTTGGAAACTCATCTTTAAC
>CAIYXE010000151.1 GCA_903930095.1 uncultured Hyphomicrobiales bacterium | reverse complement strand
GGCTCGCGCTTTGCCGTGCGCCATGTTGAGGTGAGCGAGGCTGGCCGCGCCCGGCTGGCGCAGGATTTCGGGATCGCCTGCGTGCTCGCGGAGGAGGCGCTGGCAGGGGCTGAGGTGGTGATCCTCGCCGTGCCGGACACGCACATCGGCAAGGTCGCACAGTCGGTCCAGCACCTGCTGAAGCCCGGCATGATGGTGGTGGTTCTCGATGCCGCGGCCCCTTTCGCGGGTCACCTGCCAGAGCGGCCTGACCTCACCTATTTCGTGACCCACCCCTGCCATCCGCCGATCTTCAACGACGAGACGGACCCGGAGGCCAAAAAAGACCGGTTCGGCGGCATCGCAGCAAAGCAGCACATTGTGAGCGCCCTGATGCAGGGCCCGGAAGAGCATTATGCGCTGGGCGAGGAGGTGGCGCGCACCATCTGGGCCCCCGTGATGCGCTCCCACCGGGTAAGCGTGGAGCAGATGGCGCTTCTGGAGCCCGGCCTCTCCGAGACCGTGGTCGCCTCGCTCCTTGACGTGATGCGCGAGGCGATGGACGAGGTGGTAGCCCGCGGCGTTCCCGCCGAGGCCGCGCGGGACTTCCTGCTCGGGCACATGAACATCCTCGGCGCCGTGATCTTCAAGGAGCAGCCCGGCGTCTTCTCGGACGCCTGCAACAAGGCCATCCAGTTCGGCAAGCCCATGCTGATGCGGGACGACTGGAAGAGGGTTTTCGAGCCCGGGGAGATCGCCGCCTCGATCCGCCGCATCACCTAAGGGCATGGGTCCCATCCCAAGGAAGCCCTTGCGCTCGCCGCACCGTTGGTGCTGAAACCCGCTCAATTCGGGAGTGGGCCATGCTGGAATTTTTTCAATCCATGATGACGGGGGACGCCCTCTGGGCCTTGGGCCAGGTCATCATGATCGACCTCGTCCTCGCGGGTGACAATGCGGTGGTGATCGGCCTTGCCGCCTCTGGCCTCCCCAAGGACCAGCGCAACAAGGCCATCTTCGTCGGCATCATCGCGGCCACCGTGCTCCGCATCGGCTTTGCCAGCATTACCACCCAGCTCCTGCAGGTCCTGGGACTGATCCTCGTCGGCGGCATCCTGCTGCTGTGGGTGAGCTGGAAGATGTGGCGCGAGCTGCGCGACGGCCATGCGCAGGAAGAAGGCGTCGAGGCGGTCACCGGCGAGGACATCAATGCCGACGGCACGGTGGGGGCACCCGTGGGCCGCAAAACCTTCCGCCAGGCCGCCTGGCAGATTATCGTGGCAGACGTTTCGATGTCGCTCGACAATGTGCTGGCCGTGGCCGGCGCGGCGCGCGAGCATCCAGGCGTGCTGGTCATCGGTCTTGTGCTGTCGATCGCGCTCATGGGGCTTGCGGCCACCTTCATCGCCAAGCTGCTGCAGAAATACCGCTGGATCGCCTACGTCGGACTTGCCATCATTCTCTATGTCGCGCTCGACATGATCTATCGCGGCATCCTGGAACTTTATCCCGTCGTGATGTGACATGATCAACTTCGATATCGACCGCTTTCTCCGCATCCAGTCCGGTGCGCTGGCGCTTCAGCCTGCGATCCATGAGGCGACGGGCCGGCTGATCGCCGCGGGCAAGCGCAACGTCTTCTTTCTTGGCACCGGCGGCGCTGCGATCCTCATGCAGCCGGCTGCCCTGCTGCTGCAGCGCCGTTCGGGTTTCCCGGCCTTCATGGAAATCGCGGCGGAGCTGGTGACGGCGGGCCACGAGGCGCTGGGCAGGGACTCGATCGTGGTCATCCCGTCGCTTTCCGGCACCACGAAGGAATCGGTCGCGACCCTTGAGTATTGCCGCTCGAAGGGCGCCAGCATCATCTCGCTGGTGGGCCACGCGGACACACCGCTCGGCCAGCAGGCGGACCATGTCTTCGTGAACTTCGCCGAAGACGACACATCCTCCGAGTCGTTCTATCTGCAGTCGCTGTTGATCGCGCTCTCCCTCATGGCGCATCGCGGCGAGTTCGCAGACCATGCAAGAACGGTGGCGGAGCTTTCCGCGCTGCCAGCACAGCTGCTTGCGGCAAAGCAGCAGTTCGAGCCGGAGGCGGACCGCCTCGCTGCGGCCTTTGCCGGGGAGCCCTACCACATCATCACCGCGGCGGGCGGCAGCTGGGCCCAAGCCTGGTACTACGGCATGTGCATCCTCGAGGAGATGCAGTGGATCCGTACGCGGCCCGTGCATGCGGCGGACTTCTTCCACGGCACGCTGGAACTCGTGGAGAAGGGCGTCAGCGTCATGATCTTCAAGGGCGAGGACGCCTACCGGCCGCTGGCGGATCGCGTGGAGCGATTCGCCCGCCAGTATACCGACAAGGTGACGGTGCTCGATACCGCCGCCTTCGCAATGCCGGGCATCTCGCCGGAGACGCGGGCACTGATCTCACCCGTGATCCTCGCCACCATTCTGGAGCGGCTCTCGGCCCATCTCGAAGTGAAGCGCAACCATCCGCTGACGACGCGGCGCTATTACAAGAAGGTGTCCTACTGAGGGAAACGGCATGAGCAGCTACCCGCGCGACATGAAGGGCTATGGCCGGGCCATTCCCGACCCGCAATGGCCAGATGGCGCGCACGTCGCCGTGCAGTTCGTGCTGAATTACGAGGAGGGTGGCGAGAACAACATCCTCCACGGCGATGCCGCCTCCGAGGCCTTCCTCTCCGAGATCGTCGGCGCGCAGCCCTGGCCCGGCCAGCGCCACTGGAACATGGAGTCGATCTACGAATATGGCGCAAGGGCCGGCTTCTGGCGGCTGTGGCGCATGTTCACCGCACGCCGCGTGCCGCTCACCGTCTATGGCGTCGCCACGGCGCTGATGCGCTCTCCGGAGCAGGTCGAGGCCATGAAGGACGCGGGCTGGGAGATTGCCAGCCATGGCCTCAAGTGGATCGAGCACAAGGATATGCCGGAGGAGGAGGAGCGCCGCCAGATGGCGGAGGCGATCCGCATCCACACAGCAGTGACGGGCGAGCGCCCGCTGGGCTGGTACACGGGCCGCTGCTCCATGAACACCACGCGGCTGGCGATGGAGGAGGGAGGCTTCCTCTATTCCTCGGACGACTATTCCGACGACCTGCCCTATTTTCTCCGCAGGCCGGATGGGGAGAAGCACCTCATTATCCCCTACACGCTGGATGCCAATGACATGCGTTTCGCCACGCCGCAGGGGTTCAACACGGGCGAGCACTTCTACCAGTATCTCAAGGACAGCTTCGACTGCCTTTACGAGGAAGGCCGGCGCGGCAGCCCGAAAATGATGTCCGTGGGGCTTCATTGCCGCCTTGCGGGAAGGCCGGGCCGCGCCCTGGGCCTGGCAAAATTCATCGACGATGTGCTCTCACACGAGAAGGTGTGGATCCCGCGCCGCATCGACATCGCACGCCACTGGCACAAGACATTCGGATAATCACATGTCCATTTCCTTCCACGACCTCTCGAAGATGACGCGCACCGCGCGCGGCCAACTGCTGAAGCGCACCGAGGCGGACCTCTCCGAATATGAGGAAAAGGTGAAGCCAATCATCCATGCGGTGCGCCATGAGGGCGATGCGGCGGTTGCGCGCTTCGCGCGCCAGTTCGACAAGGCCCCCGTCGAGGCGGATGCCATCGCCGCCACGCAAGCAGACTTCGCCCGCGCCGAACAGACGCTCGACCCGCAGGTGAAGGAGGCGCTGGAATTCATGGCGGGCTCGATCCGCAGGTTCCACGAAGACCAGAAGCCCGAGGAGATGTGGTTCCACGAAATCCGCCCCGGCGTCTTCGCCGGGGACCGGACCACGCCCATCCCCTCCGTCGCGTGCTACGTGCCGCGCGGCAAGGGCGCGTTTCCCTCCTCCGTCATGATGACGTCGATCCCCGCCACGGTTGCCGGGGTGAAGGAGATTGCCATCATTACGCCTCCCGGGCCTGACGGGCACATCGATGACGCAACGCTTGTTGCCGCGCGCATGGCGGGCGTTTCCAGAGTGTTCAAGGCGGGCGGCGCGCAAGCCATCGCGGCTGTGGCCTATGGCACCGAGACGGTGCCGAAATGCGCCAAGGTGGTGGGGCCCGGAAGCCCCTGGGTGGGGGCGGCCAAGCGCCTGCTCTCGCATGTGATCGACACCGGCACGCCGGCGGGCCCGAGCGAGCTCATCGTGCTGGCGGACGAGACGGCGGATGGCCGGCTCGCCGGCCTCGACCTCATCATCGAAGCCGAGCACGGGCCGGATTCCTCCGCTTTCCTCGTCACCTGGAGCCGCAAGGTGGCGGAAGATGCGATGGCCGCAATCCCCGAATTCTGGAAGCAGATGGGGCCGCAGCGCGTGGCCTATTCCGCGGCCGTTCTGGGAGGCCCCATGGGCGGCATCGTGCTGGCGCGCGATGAGGCGGAAGCCATCGCCTTCTGCAACGACTATGCGCCGGAGCATCTGGGCGTTCACT
>CAIYXE010000150.1 GCA_903930095.1 uncultured Hyphomicrobiales bacterium | reverse complement strand
CCGCCCCATCGGCTCCATGGCGATGGCGTTGAAATTGCCGAACAGCAAGCCGCAGCAGAAGAAGGTGACGAGCAGGAAGCCAGCCAGCATCCACAGGGGCGGATGACCGTCCAAGACGAGGCAGATTGCCAGGAAGATGACCGACATCACCAGGAACACCCGCAGCGCGATTTTTGACAACCGCCGCATGCCCAGCCGCATCACCAGCCGGGCATTCACCATCATGGCAACCGCCATGCCGCCCGCGAAGAAGGCAAACCACAAGGCGAAGTAGTCCCCTTGGGCATATTGCTCCGCGAAGATCTGCTGCGAGGTGCCGAGATAGACGATGAAGCTGCCGAAGATGAACCCCGCCGCCAGCGTGTATCCCATGGCGATGGGATGGCGCAGCACCTCGCCCGCCGCTTCGAGAAGCGACTTCACCGCAAGGGGGGAGCGCCGCTCCCGCGGCAGGGTTTCCTCCTGGCGGAGCCACAGCCACAGGCCCGCAATCACGCCAGCACCCAAGAGGCCGAGAAAGATCCAGCGCCAGCCCGCCACCAGCAGCACCAGCGTGCCGATGCTCGGCGCCAGCATGGGCACCAGCATGAACACCATCATCACGAAGGACATGACGCGCGCCATCGCCGCCCCGGCCCGCCCGTCCCGCACCATGGCAATCGAGACGATGCGCGGGGCAGACGCTCCAAAGCCCTGGATGAAGCGCCCCACGAGGATCATCGTGAAGTCGAAGGAGAACAGGCAGATGAGCGAGCCCACGGCATAGATCACGAGCCCGATGCCGATGGCCGGCTTGCGCCCGATCGAGTCCGACCACGGCCCGTAGATGAGCGTTCCCAGCGTCAGCCCGGCGAAGAAGGTGGTGATGATGTACTGCCGGCTGTTCGGGTCCGCGGCACCCAGCTCATGCGCAATCGTGCCGATGGCCGGCAGCATGGTGTCGATCGACATCGCCACCATGGCGTTGAGCAACGCCACCAGCAGGATGAATTCGATTGAAACTCCGGCACTTCCACGCATCACATCACGTCATTCATCATTTGCGGCGTACAATAGCCGGACTTGCAAGACAGGGCGACTTCGCAGGAAAATGGCTGCCATGCGCATTGATACCACACGCCGTTCCGTCTTCCTCGATCCGGTCGACCCCGCTTTCTACAACAATCCCTACCCCGCCTATCACGCAATCCGGGCGGAGCTTCCTGTATTCCGCTGGGAGCAATATGGCCATTGGTGTTTTGCACGCCACGAGGATGTGAACGCCCTGCTGCGCGACCGCCGCTTTGGCCGCCAGATCCTGCATGTGGCGACGCGCGAGGAGCTGGGCTGGCCGGAAACGCCCGCCCACCTAAAGCCCTTCTACGATTTCGAAACGCATTCACTGCTGGAGCTCGAGCCACCTGTCCACACCAGGCTCCGCGGCCTCATCAACCGCTCCTTCCTGTCACGCCAGGTGGAGCGGATGAGGCCCGCAATCACCAATCTCGCCAATGGCTTGATCGACCGCTTTGAGGCAAAGGGCGAGGCGGAACTGCTCGCTGACTTCGCAACGCCCATCCCCGTCATCGTGATCTGCGATCTTCTGGGTGTTCCCGGTGACATGGCCCAGCAACTCCTCGCCTGGTCGCATGACATGGTGGCGATGTACATGGCGCGGCGCGATCGCACGGTGGAGGAGCGCGCGGTAAAGGCCACCGTCGAATTCTCGGGCTTCATGCGGGATTACATCACCAGGCGGCGGAAGGAGCCGCGGGACGACCTCCTTTCCGAGCTGATCCGGGCGGAAGAACAGGGTGCCAAGCTGACGGAGGACGAACTCGTCACCACCGCCATCCTGATCCTCAACGCCGGGCATGAGGCGACGGTGCATGCCATCGGCAACGGCATCAAGTGCCTGCTCGAACAGGGCATCCGCAGCGGCATTGATGAAGCCTGCGTGGAGGAGACGCTCAGATACGACGCACCCCTCCACCTGTTCACCCGCTATGCGTTGGAAGACCTTGAATATGCTGGAATCCGCCTGAAGAAGGGCGAGAGCGTGGGCCTGCTGCTGGGTGCAGCCAACCGCGACCCGGCGCGGTTTCCGGAACCGGACCGCTTCTTTCCCGGCCGAGACCCCAACCCCCAGGTCAGCTTCGGCGCCGGCATCCATTTCTGCATCGGCGCACCCCTGGCCAGGCTCGAGATGCAAATCGCCCTGCCGCTGCTGTTTGAGCGCCTGCCGAAGCTCGCCCTGGCGGAAACCCCGCGCTACCGGAACGCCTATCATTTCCACGGGCTGGAGAGCCTGAAGGTGACATTCTAACCCCTTCTTCCCCCTCGCCCCCGAAGGGGGAGAGGGGGTCCGTCCGCGCGCCATGCTGCCGGCATCTTGCATGCGGATGCGCCCCCTCACCCCCCCCCCTCTCCACCACATGCGTGGGGGCGAGGGGGAAGCACCCCGCGTCGTTTCCCGGCCATGGGCTGACGTTTCCCTTCACGCCCAGGAGGTGGGTTGAGCGTAAACCATCTCTCAAGTGAAAACTTCTCAACAGGCTTGATCAAATGACTGACGTTCAGCCCGCTCCTGCCCCGTCTTCCGGCCGCCGTGCTCGTGGTGGTGCGGATGCCCGCCGCGCTGCCCGCACCTCGACGACCGTCAAGCATGCGGGCTTCATCCGCCGCGCCATCAGGCCCTATGAGCCCTTCACGGATGAGCAGCTGGAAATTATCGAGCGCAATGCCGAGACCGTGCTGCAGGAGATCGGCCTCGACATCTATGAGGATGATGAAGCAGCTGCGATGTGGAAGGACGCGGGCGCCGACGTGAAGCCGTCTGCCACCGACCCCAAGCGCTTCCGCGTGCGCTTCCCCAAGGGCCTCGTCCGCTCGCTCATCAAGACCGCACCACGCGAATATGTGCAGCATGCGCGCAACCCGGCGAACAATGTGACCATCGGCGGCAACAACATGGTCTTTGCCCCGGTCTATGGCCCGCCCTTCATCCGCAACCTCGACGAGGGCCGCCGCTATGCCACGATCGAGGATTTCCGCAACTTCGCCAAGCTCGTCTACATGCTGCCGAGCCTGCACCATGCGGGCGGCACGCTGTGTG
>CAIYXE010000149.1 GCA_903930095.1 uncultured Hyphomicrobiales bacterium | reverse complement strand
TTAGCTGGATTCCCCGGACGAGCAAGCCCTCAGCCATAAAGTGAGACCCGACATGATTTCGAGTGTTCCCAAGCTTCCCCGCATGCTGCGCCTCTCAGACCAGGACAATGTCCTCGTCGCCATCGAGACGGTGGACAAGGGGGCCGCAGCCCCCGAGGGCATCACCGCGCTGGACCGCATCGGCAAGGGACACAAGATGGCGGCTGCCGCCATTGCAGCGGGCGAACCGGTGCGCAAGTTCGGCCAGATCATTGGCTTCGCCAAGGTGGATATCCCGAAGGGCACCTGGGTGCATGAGCACAACACCGGCGTCCATGACTTTGCCCGCGACTATGCCTTCGCCCAGGACGCGCAGCCGGAGGACATTCTGCCACTCAACGCCCAGGCCACCTTCCAGGGTATCCGCCGCGCCAATGGCAAGGTCGGCACGCGCAATTACATCGGCGTGCTCACCTCGGTGAACTGCTCGGCAACCGTTGCAGGCTTCATTGCCGAGGAGGTGAAGCGCTCCGGCATGCTGGACGCCTATCCCAACATCGACGGCATCGTCGCCCTCAAGATGGACAATGGCTGCGTCATCGACTACCGCGGCGCCATCTTCGACATCCTGAAGCGCACGGCCTGGGGATATGCCACCAATCCAAACATGGGCGGCGTGCTGATGGTGGGGCTGGGCTGCGAAGGCTTCCAGATTCCCCGCTTCAAGGAAGCCTATGGTGTGGTCGAGAATGACTTGTTCCGTACCATGACGATCCAGGAGACGGGCGGCACCCGCAAGACCGTGGCAGCGGGCGTTGCCGCCATCAAGGAGATGCTGCCCCACGTCAACAATGTGAAGCGCGAGACCTGCCACGCCTCGGACCTCATCGTCGCGCTGCAATGTGGCGGCTCGGACGGCTATTCCGGCATCACAGCCAACCCGGCGCTCGGCGCCGCGGTTGATATTCTGGTGAAGCACGGCGGCACGGGCATTCTGTCCGAAACACCTGAGATCTATGGCGCGGAGCATCTTCTCACCCGGCGTGCCGCCAACAAGGAGGTCGGCGAAAAGCTCGTCGACATCATCAAGTGGTGGGAAGACTACACCAGCCGTAACAACATGGAGATGAACAACAACCCCTCTCCGGGTAACAAGCTCGGCGGCCTCACCACCATTCTGGAAAAGTCGCTGGGCGCTGCCGCCAAGGGCGGCACCACCACGCTCCGCCACGTCTACCGCTACGCCGAGCCCGTCACCGGCAAGGGCTTCGTCTTCATGGACACGCCGGGCTATGATCCTGTCGCCGCCACCGGCCAGGTGGCGGGCGGCGCCAACCTCCTGTGCTTCACAACGGGCCGCGGTTCCGCCTATGGCTGCAAGCCTGTTCCCTCGATCAAGCTTGCCACCAACTCCGACATCTACCACCGCATGATCGACGACATGGACATCAACTGCGGCGACATACTCGACGGCGTGTCGATCCAGGAGAAGGGCCAGCAGATCTTCGAGATGATACTGAAGGTTGCCTCGGGCCAGCACACCAAGTCGGAAGATCTCGGCTACGGCGACAATGAGTATGTGCCCTGGCACGTCGGCGCCATGATGTAGGCTGCTGCGGCAGTCATCATTGCAACATGATTCCGGCGGAAAGAAATCCTTCAACCGGACGCCATGTGGTTAACGAAACGTAAATCGGTAGCTGCTAGCTCATGCCGGTCAGGAGTGCCGGAGATCGATGGGCGTTTCGAGCAAGCGAGGCCGCAGTAAGCAGCAGATCGAGCCGCAGCTTTTCAGCGGCGGGAGCAAAGGCAGGAACGGGGGCCAGCCGGCAGGCCGGGCTCCGGTCCGCCGCAAGCGCCGGTCGGTCCTGTGGGCACTGTTCCGGTTCGGTTTCTCCCTCGCCTTCGTCGGGGCGGCAGGTCTTGCGGCATTGTTCGGCTACATCTGGTTCACGCTGGACCAGCAGGGCCTCCTCAAGATCCCGGAGCGTGATCCCGGCATCATGATCCTTGCGTCCGATGGATCCGTGCTCGCAGAACAAGGCTCCTTCAACGGAGACGATGTTCGCCTGGCCGAACTGCCGGACTATGTGCCCAAAGCGGTAATGGCCATTGAGGACCGCCGCTTCTACAGCCATTACGGCATCGACCCGATCGGGCTTCTGCGTGCGGCCTACGCAAATTATGCTTCGGGCCGCGTGGTACAGGGCGGCTCCACCCTTACCCAGCAGCTGGCCAAGAATCTCTTCCTCAACCCGGACCGGACGATCGAGCGCAAACTCCAGGAGGTGGTGCTCGCCGTCTGGCTGGAGTCGCATTTCACGAAGGACGACATCCTTCAGCTTTACCTCAACCGTGTCTATTTCGGCGCGGGCGCCACCGGCATCGAGAAGGCAGCACAAACCTACTTCCAGAAGCCCGCCCCGGAACTCACCATCGCCGAGGCTGCCACGCTTGCAGGCGTGCTCAAGGCACCGAGTGCCAGCAATCCGGTGTCGAACCCGAAGGCTGCAGCGGAGCGCGCCAGGCTCGTGCTCGACAGCATGGCGGAGGCAGGCTTCATCACCCCTCAGGAAGCGGCCGAAAGCGCCAGCAATCCCGCGGAAGCCCGCGCCCGGCCCTTGGCCTCAGCCAAGTATTATGTCGTTGACTGGGTTGGTGAACAGCTTCCCGAATTCGTGAAGGACTATGGGCAATCGCTCGTCGTCGAGACGACGATCGATCCTGATCTCCAGGCCCAGGCAGAGGCCGAACTCCGCAAGCAACTCAGGTCCGAAGGCGCCAGGCTCGGAGCCGGACAAGGGGCCATGGTGGTGATGGATGGTGGCGGCGCCGTGCTCGCCATGGTGGGTGGCAGTTCCTACCGGAAGAGTCAGTTCAACCGGGTCACCCAGGCCAAGCGGCAACCGGGCTCTGCCTTCAAGCCGTTCGTTTTTCTGGCCGCCCTTGAACGCGGTTATACGCCCGATACGGTCGAGGTCGACGAGCCGGTGAAGATCGGCGACTGGAGCCCTGAGAACTACCGCAGGAAGTATCTGGGCCCCGTGGCACTCGAGACCGCGCTTGCCCTGTCACTCAATACCGTCGCGGCCAAGCTCGCGGTCGCGGCAGGGCCGGCGGCTGTTGCCGCGGTGGCGCACCGTCTCGGCATCGTCTCCCCCTTGGGCAAGGATGCCTCGCTCGCACTCGGAACATCCGAGGTCACCCTGCTCGAGCTAACCTCGGCCTTCGTGCCCTTCTCGAACGGCGGTTATCCCGTCTCGCCCTTCGCCGTCACCCGGATCCTCACCCGCGATGGCCGCGTCGTCTATGAGCGTAACGGCTCCGGCTTTCCCAAGGCCATCACCGACAACGACCTCTATGGCATGAACCGCATGATGCGCCTCGTTGTCACCGATGGCACAGGCAGCCGGGCGGCTTTCCCCGGCTTCGACATCGCCGGCAAGACGGGGACCAGCCAGGATTATCGCGACGCCTGGTTCATCGGCTACAGCAGCGAACTGATCGCCGGGGTCTGGGTCGGCAACGATGACAATTCGCCGACCCGGAAGGTGACGGGCGGCCTGCTGCCCGCTGAAATATGGCGCAATGTCATGGAGTCCGCCCACCGCGGCCTCACGCCGAGGCCGCTTCCCGGCGAGCAGCAGGTGGCGATGCAGGCACCCTCCACCATCTCCGAGGTGCTCTATGAGCAGGGGGCAGCGGAGGAGTCCCCGCGGGCCGCGCCGCCAGAGGAGAAGCGCGGCTTCTTCGAAAGGCTATTTGGCGGATTCTCCCGCAGGGAACGCAGTGAACTCGCTGCCCCCGGCGGCGGGGAGAAGCGCAATCTCACGGCCCATGAGCGGACGATGCGCGCCAAGGAAGACCGCTGACCGGCGGCCTTATGTCACCACGCGGTGAACCTCCTGGCCATGGGCGCGCAACCAGTTCTTGGCCCGTGCCGCGTCATGGCAATGCGTCAGCACCAACCGCCAGAAGCGTGGGCTGTGGTCGAGATACTTAAGATGGGCCACCTCATGGGCTGCCACGTAGTCCAGCACATAGTCGGGTGCGAGGATGAGGCGCCAGGAATAGGACAGTTCACCACTGGCGGAGCATGAACCCCAGCGGCTCCGCTGGTCGCGGATGGTGATCCGCCGGTAGCGCACGCCCATCAGCGAGGCGTAGTGCTCGCTTGCCTCTGTCAGGTCTTCTCGCGCCGCCGTCTTGAGGAAGTCAGTCAGCCGCCGACTCACATGTGCGGCATCGCCCGGAACCTCGATGATCGACCGGGCGGCATCGATCCGCACCACGCCGCGCCTTGTATCCAGGTGGCGGATCTCATGGCTGATGCCGCGAAACGGCAGAACATGGCCTGGTGCAAGCTGGATGAGGCCGCCGCGGCGTCTCACCCGCTCCTCAATCCAGCCCCGGGAGCGTGCGGTGAATTCAAGCGCCTTGACGCGTGAGACCCCGTTGGGAACCGTGACCAGCACCCCGGTGCCTGAGGCGTTCAGGCGCAGCACCAGGCGGCGCGCCTGCGCATGGCGCCTGAACACCACGTCCAGCACCTCATCGCCGATGGCGATGCGGGAAGGTTCAAGCGGTTTTGGTGCGGCCGTGCGCTGCAGGCTTCTGAGAAGTCCGATCATCGGCGTTCTTATTCACGAAGGCGACGATTCGCGGAACGATTTCCTTGCGGAACCTGGAGCCGTTGAACACGCCGTAATGGCCAACGCCAGGCTGCAGGTAATGCAGCTTCTTCTCCTTGGGAAGGTTCGAGCACAGGTCTTGCGCTGCTTCCGTCTGGCCAACGCCGGAGATGTCGTCGCGTTCGCCTTCGATGGTCATCAGCGCCGTCTCAGTGATCTTCGAAGGATCGACACGGCAGTTGCGGTGCGTCAGCGTTCCCTTGGGCAGGTCGTGCGTCACGAACACCTTCTCGACCGTCTGCAGGTAGAAGTCGGCGGTCAGGTCCATCACTGACATGTATTCATCATAGAACTCGCGGTGCTTCTCGGCAGAATCGCCATCGCCCTCGACGAGGTGCCAGTAAAGCTCGCGGTGAGCATCGAGGTGGCGGTCGAGATTCATGGTCATGAAACCGCCAAGCTGCAGGAAGCCGGGGTAAACGTCGCGCATCATGCCGGCGTGCGGTGCCGGCACCTTCATGATCACGTTGTTGCGGAACCAGTCCACGCCCTTTTCTTCGGCCAGCCGGTTCACTGCTGTCGGGTTACGGCGCGTGTCGATGGGGCCGCCCATCAGGATCATGGTGCGTGGTGCTGCAGGGTCCTTCGCGGCATTCATCAGCGCCACCGCCGCCATGACGGGAACCGAAGGCTGGCAAACCGCCATGACACTCGTGTCGGGCCCGAGGTGGTGAAGGAAATCGGTAACATAGTCGACATAATCGTCGAGGTCGAAATTACCTTCGAGCAGGGGCACCGTGCGGGCATCCACCCAGTCGGTAATGTAGACGTCGTAGTGCGGCAGCATGGCTTCCACCGTGCCGCGCAGCAGCGTGGCGTAGTGGCCCGACATCGGCGCCACGATCAGCAGCGTGTGCTGCCTGCGCTTGCCGTCCCAAAGCTTCCGGAAGTGGACGAGCGTGCAGAACGGCTTGCTGAGGCTCACCTCTTCCTCGACGGCGACGAGATCGTCGTCGACGATGGTGTCGGTGATACCGAATTCGGGCTTGCCATAGCGCCGGGTGGTACGTTCGAAAAGCTCGAGCGAAGCGGCCCAGGACCGGCCAAGCTGGGTTGTGGCGAGGGGATTGGCAGGGCTTCGCCAGAAGCTGATGCCTGCGTCGGCCACGGCACGCCATGGGGCAAGTGCCGCATGGTTCATTTCATAGAGGTAGTAAAGCACAACCCGAAAACCCCCAATGACGTAGAAGGGTAGCAACTCCCCCCGGCAGGGGCAACCGCTCATTTCATCCGACTTTAGGGGGAAGCAGCGATTGCCTGCTTCAGTTCCGAAGTGAGCCTTTCCACATCGGTGGTGTAGGCGAAGTGCTTCACGAAGCTGCCGTCCGGCCCCATCAGGTAGATGATGCTCGAGTGGTCCATCAGGTAGTCGTCGGGAGCGTTCTGGTTCGCCGCCTTCGCATAGTAGACGCGATAGGCCTTGGCCACCGCGGCGATCTCCTCCGGCGTGCCGGTCAGGCCGATCAGCCGCGGCCCGAAATTCGCGACATAGGCCTTCATCACCTCGGGCGTGTCGCGCTCCGGGTCGATTGACACGAAGACCGGCTGTATTTTTTCCGCCGCGGGTCCCATCGCATCGAGGGCCGCCGTCATCACCTGGAGTTCGGTGGGGCATATGTCAGGGCAGTAGGTGAAGCCGAAGAACACCAGCATGTAGCGTCCGAGGAAGTCCTTCTCCGTCACGCGGCGGCCCTCCTGGTCGGTGAGGGTGAAGGGACCGCCCACGAGTGCAACCCCCGATCCCTGGGGCGCCACCGTGTGCCTGTTCATCCACGCATAGCCGCCAAGTGCTGCTGCAATGAGCAGGACGGCGGCGGCAAAGACCAGTACGGCGCGTCGCGGCATGAGGCTTTTTCTTCCTTTCGCCGTCCACATAAGACTAGATTGCTGCATTCTCAATGCAAGGACGCGCGACCGGTTACCACATGCCGCAGGACCTCTATCCGCAATTCGCAACTGGCGAAGCCGAAATCGGCATGCTCCGGCTGCGCACGCTGGTGCGGTTGCGCTGGCTCGCCATCGTCGGGCAGACGGGGGCGGTGCTTGGGGTCTATTTCGTGCTGGGCTTTCCGCTCCCGCTGGGCCTTTGCCTCGCCGTCATTGCCTTCAGCGCCTGGCTCAACATCTTTCTCACAATCCGCT
The DNA here is from genome assembly GCA_903930095.1 of uncultured Hyphomicrobiales bacterium. GTDB lineage: Bacteria > Pseudomonadota > Alphaproteobacteria > Rhizobiales > Aestuariivirgaceae > Aestuariivirga. Next base: position 2,326 of record CAIYXE010000149.1, on the reverse strand, counting down.
GGCGCAAGAGCATCAGGTTGCATGAAACCCATGCGGGCCTTCTCCTGGTCTATGACGTGCTGCAACTGGCGGTGCTGCTGTTTCTCACGGGCGGCCTCGAAAATCCGTTCTCGTTCCTCTTCCTGGTTCCCGTCACCATCTCCGCAACCTCGCTGTCGATGCGCTGGACGCTGATGCTCGGCCTCATGGCGCTCGCTGCTGCAACCTTCCTCGCCTTCTATCATTATCCGCTGCCCTGGGTTCCGGGCCAGGCCTTCGCGCTTCCGGACGTTTACATCGGCGGCATGTGGGCGGCCATCATGAGTGGCGTGGTGTTCTCCGCCATCTATGCGCGCCGCATCGCCGATGAAGCCCGCCAGATGTCGGCGGCGCTATCTGCCACCGAAATGGTTCTGGCCCGGGAACAGCGTCTCTCCGCGCTCGACGGTCTCGCCGCCGCCGCCGCCCACGAACTCGGAACGCCCTTGGCGACGATCGCGCTCGTCGCCAAGGAACTGAAGCGTGAACTGCCGCTCGAAGGCTCCCACAAGGAGGACATCGACCTGCTCATCAGCCAGACCGCGCGCTGCCGCGAAATCCTGGCCCGCCTGTCCAGCCGCGAGGCCCAGACCGACGAGATGTACCAGCGCACCAGGATCCTGGTGATGATCGAGGACCTGATCGCCCCTTTGAGAGGCTCCGACGTGGTGATCGCCGTCACCAGCACCGCCGATCTCGATGACCGTGCGGAGGAGAACGAGCCGGTGCTGAGGCGCAACCCCGCCATCGCCTACGGCCTTGGCAACCTTCTCGAGAACGCCGTCGACTTCGCCCTGGCCCGCGTGGAGGTCGATGCCCGCTGGACCGCGTCGCAAGTCTCGATCACGGTAAGGGACGATGGCCCGGGCTTTCAGGAAAACATCTTCGACAGGCTGGGCGATCCCTTCGTGACGAGCAGGCCGGGCTATGGCGAGGAATCGGGCGAACCCGGCCGGCATGAGGGCATGGGCCTTGGTTTCTTCATCGCCAAGACGCTGCTGGAGCGCTCCGGCGCCTCCGTCTCGCTCGCCAACCGCCCGATGCCGGAACACGGGGCAGTTGTCCACGTTGTCTGGCCGCGCGGCAGCATTGATCTTGGCAGGTCCTGAATCCGTAAGAGAGACAGAACGTTGTACCCGCTGGCCCAAAGGGCTAGAGAGCGGGTCAAGCAGAGATAGAAACCGCCAGTCAGGGATTGAATGACAAACGCCGCTCTTCCCGCCGACAAGACCCTGCTTCTCGTCGATGACGACAAGCCCTTCCTCATGCGTCTCGCTAAGGCGATGGAGACGAGGGGTTTCGAGGTGCTGACGGCTGAATCTGTGGCCGAAGGCGTGGCGCTGGTGAAACGCGCCGCACCTTCCTTCGCGGTCGTCGATCTGCGACTCGGCGACGGCAACGGGCTGGACGTGATCGAGGCGCTTCACCAGGCAAGGCCCGAGGCGCGCGCGGTGGTGCTGACAGGTTATGGCAACATCGCGACGGCGGTGACGGCTGTGAAGCTCGGCGCCATCGATTATCTTGCAAAGCCCGCCGATGCCGATGCCGTTTATGGCGCGCTCGTCGGCGATACCGACAGCCGCGCCGCCCTGCCGGATAATCCGATGTCCGCCGACCGCGTAAGGTGGGAGCATATCCAGCGCGTCTACGAACTCTGTAACCGCAATGTCTCCGAGACGGCGCGCCGGCTCAACATGCATCGCCGCACCCTGCAGCGCATCCTGGCAAAGCGGGCGCCGAAATAGCTCAGAGGCCGTCCGCCAGCGGGTCGTGGAGCCCATGCAGCCGCAGCGCTGCAACCCGCGCGAAGGCAAGCGTCAGCGCCTTGCGGCGCGCGGCATGAAGGCCCACGGGCTCTGCCGTCCGCAGGATGTCGGCTCCCCAGCTGTCTGCCACCATCAGCCCCGCATCCGGCGGCATCAGCGCGGGGTCCATGGAAGCGGGAATGGCGAAGAACAGCCGGTCGCAATGGTCGCGGTACTCCGTCCACTTGCGATCGGTCCGGAAATCAACGGGCGATGACTTGATCTCGATGATCCAGATCTCGCCCGCCGTGCCGATCCCGATGATGTCGGCGCGCCTTCCGGTGGCGAGCGTGAACTCCGGCAGCACGGCAAATCCCGTGGCCCGCATCAGCCGGGCCACGCCGCGCTGGATCATCAGGGCTGTCTCCGACTGCCGGCCATCGGGCCTCGGTTGCAGGCGCATTCTTGCCTCTTGTTCCAATTGCCGCCCTCCACCTAATCTCTGACCCGGAAAACGGACGCCGGTCAACCGAGGAACGGGACGCCATGACGACTGCCCTGCT
>CAIYXE010000148.1 GCA_903930095.1 uncultured Hyphomicrobiales bacterium | reverse complement strand
GGATCGAACGCCACGCGGCGCGGGCTGAACATGTCGATGAAGCGGGCGGCGGGCTTCATGCATGACCTTCCGACCGGATCGGGCGAGAAGATCATCTGCCTCAAGAACCGCCATGACCTCGGGCTGATCAATGGCATGTTCCTCTCGCTGAGCGATGTGCACCATGACGCACGGAACGAGCACTCCTTCACCGCGACGGTTCAAACCGAGGACGGGCAGGAAATCGCTGGCCGCCAGCACTTCTGGCGCGGCGAATATGACGATCACATTGTCTTCGACCGGGATCGCAGCCGCCGGGACGCGCAGCTGCGGCGCACCCTCGTGGAGACCAGCTGGGGCTACGCCATCACCGTGCACAAGTCGCAGGGGAGCTCCTGGGACAACGTCATCCTGTTCGACGACGGTTTCGGCCGGACGGCCATCGACCGCAACCGCTGGCTCTACACCGCCATCACACGCGCCGAGAAAGGGCTGGTGATCCTGTCATGAAGTTTGCCGCGAGGAATGAGCAAGTTCAGCACAATGCCCAGCCGGGAGGGTCGACATGAGCGTCACCGTCATCGACTTCAACGACGTCGAACCGCTGCGCCCGCCGCGCCAGGCGCACTATGACATCGATCTGATCGTGCGGCGGTTGCGCGACACGGCGGATAGCTGGGTGCCGCGGCTGTTCCCGAATGGTCGCCGCGTGGGCGACGAATGGCGTCTCGCCAACATCCATGGCGACGCGCCGCGCAAGAGCGGCTCCTGCGTCATCAGTCTCAAGGGCCCGCATGCCGGTGATTGGCACGAGTTCGACGGCGAGCAGGGCGGGGGACCGATCAGCGCCATCCAGCACGCCACGGGCCTCGATGGAGCGGCGCTGATCATCGAGGCGGCGGAGATTGCTGGTGTGGCCCCGGGTGCGCCGGAGCGCAAGGCGCCGCAGGCCGCAGCAACGGTTTCGTCCGCCGCAAGCAAGCGCGACGCCACGCAGGAGATCGCCCATATCCTGTCGGGGGCGCTGCCTGTCGCCGGTACGGCGGCCGAGCTTTACCTCGCGGGGCGGGGGCTTGCCGCGCCTTCGGCGGCTGACCTGCAGTTCCATCCGGATCTGACGCATTGGGACACGAAATCCGGCTACGCCGCCATGCTGGGTGTTGTGCGCGACCGCTCGGGCGATGTCATCGGCCTGCATCGCACATATATGAGTGAGCACGCCGACGGGCCCGTCACCAAGGCCGCCGTGGCCAAGCCGCGCATGATGCTGGGAAGGATCGCCGGTGGCGCTGTACGGCTTGGCGCTTTCAGCGGCGATACAGCGCTCGGTATCTGCGAAGGGATAGAAACTGGCCTCGCGGTGATGAAGGCCTGCCCCGGACTTGCCGTGTGGGCCACGCTCTCCACCTCGGGGCTGGAGCAGGTGCAACTGCCGCCAGAGGCGAAGCGCGTCATCGTGCTCGCCGATCACGACGAATCTGGCGCAGGGCTGAGGGCTGCGGAAACAGCGGCGCGTCACCTGCGCATGGAAGGGCGGGAGGCGGTCATCGCGCTGCCACCCGCCGCCGGGCAGGACTTCAACGACCTGCTGCTCGCCTCGGGGCCACAGGCCGTGATGGACGCCATCACCGCGGCGCTGCCGAAGCCGGAGGAGGCATCGCCCGAGATTGGCCAGCACCGTCCGGTGAACTTCCTGCGCGATGCGAAGGAAGTTCCCGTCATGCGCGCCGACGAGGGCGATCTTGGCCGCGCGGTGGAAAAGACCTGGAATCTGCTTCTTGCTTCCAACCGGACACCCTGGCTGTTTCGCTATGCGGGCATTCCCACCTGGGTGGTGCCGGATGATGAGGGCCGCCCCGTCGCCGCGACGCTGACCGAGGACCGCCTGCGGCACATGCTGGCCCGTCTTGCCCGCTGGGTGCGCGTGAACGCCAAGGGCGAGATGACGCCCGTCCCGCCGCCGGTCCCTTTCGTCAAGTCCGTGCTCGCCACGCCCGATCCCGGCTTACCGGTTCTCATGGGCATCGTGGCCACGCCGGTGTTCGGCCGCAACGGCAAGCTGCTCACCAGCCCCGGGTATCATCCCGACGCGCGGCTGCTCTATCAGCCAGCACCCGGCTTCACTGTGCCAGCCATACCGGAGCGTCCAACGGCGCAGCATGTCGAAGAAGCACGCAAACTCATCTGCGAGGACCTGCTCGGCGACTTTCCCTTCGTCGGCGCCCCGGAAATGGCCCACTGCGTGGCGTTGCTCCTCCTTGGCTTCGTGCGCTCTATGATCGACGGACCCACGCCACTGCACCTGATCGAGAAGCCCACCCCCGGCACCGGCGCTACGCTTATGGTCGACTCCATTTCCACCATTGTCACTGGCTCCGGCGTCAGCGTCATGACCGAAGGCCGCGATGACGAGGAATGGAGGAAGCGCGTCACTGCCAAGCTTCGCCAGGTGCCGTCCATCCTGCTGATCGACAACCTCCGCAGCAAGCTCGACAGCTCCGCCGTCGCTGCAGCGCTGACAGCACCGTTCTGGGAGGACCGCATCCTCGGCGCCTCGGAGATGGCGCGGCTTCCCATCCGCTGCGTGTGGATCGCCACCGGCAATAACCCTGAGTTCTCCAACGAGATGGCCCGCCGTCTCGTGCGCATCCGCCTCGACGCCCACCTCGAGCGGCCGTGGCAGCGCGCGGAATTCCGCCACCCGGATCTCAATACATGGGTGCGCGCCAACCGCGCGAGGTTGGTCGCCGCATGTCTCACCCTCTGCCAGGCGTGGATCGCCGCCGGACGGCCGCGCGGAGCCAAGACCATCGGTTCCTACGAGAACTGGGCTGGCGTCATCGGTGGCATTCTAGAGACGGCCGGCATCCCCGGCTTCCTCGGGACCCTCGAGGAGATGATGGCGGCGGCGGATACGGAGGGTGGCGCGTGGGGTGTCTTCGTCAGCGGTTGGTGGGCCCGTTTCGGTACGGCCGAAGTCAAGTCGGGAGACCTTTACGACATTGCAGTCGACAGTGAGCCGCCCCTTCCGCTTGGTCCCGGAAACGAGAAGTCACAGCGCACCCGTCTCGGAAAGGCTCTCGGACGGATGCGGGACCGGGTGTTCCGGGTCGCTGAGCGGGATGTTCGTCTCACGGCAGTCGGTGTTGAACACAAGGCTCAGCTATGGCGGCTGGCGCTGGTCGGGGAACGTGGGGAACGTGGGGAACGTGGGGAACGTTTTTCGGGGTCGGATCTTGCCGCCAGCGGGGAACGTGGGGAACGTTTTCCGGAGTCGGATCTTGCCCCAGGCGGGGAACGTTGTGCCCCGGAGGGGAACGTTGAGTCCAAACGTTCCCCCGGGCAAGCTATTGATGTCATTGATGTTGGGGAACGTGGGGAACGTGGGGAACGTTTTCCAACACTAACGCACGCGCGCGCGCACACGCATGTGAAGGAAGAGCCGGAAAAACCTTCCCCACCTTCCCCACGTTCCCCTGAGGCTGAAAAATCAGAGACTTATGCCGGGGAACGTGCGGGGGAACGTTTGACATCACCTTCCCCACCCTCACGCACCCCCTCAGGCCGCATCCGCGCCCCCTGGGAGCTGCCGTCAGAGCCGCCGGCGCCTCCGCCCGAAACGGTGCGGAAGAAACTGCCGCGCTCGCCGGTGTTCAAGGACCAGCAACTCCCGCACTGGCTGGCGGAGATCATGGAATGAACCGCGCGCTTCTCCCGCGGCCGCCGTGAGGCGCGCACCACCCAAGTCAGACGGACGGCAGCCAGTACCGCCAAGCACGAGGCTGCCGCCGTCCTCCACCACGACGATCAACCGTCCCTGACAAATGGAGACCATCATGGTACCCGCGACTCTGCCTGCGCCCGCGGCAAAGGCAACCCCGACGATTCCAACCATCCTCGCCCTCGACCTGGGCACGACGACCGGCTGGGCCATCCGCAACAGCCGCTGCCGCATCGTCCACGGCACGGCCGATTTCCGGCCCAGCCGCTTCGAAGGCGGCGGCATGCGCTACCTGCGCTTCGGCAAATGGCTGGAACAGACGCTGGAGATCACCGGCGGCGTCGATGCTGTGTACTACGAGGCTGTGAGGCGGCACGCTGGAACGGACGCTTCACATGTTTTTGGGGGTCTGCTCGCCACGCTCACCGCCTGGTGCGAGGAGCACGGTATCCCGTACAGCGGCGTCCCGGTGGGCACGTGGAAACGTCATGCCTGCGGCAAGGGCAACGCGAGCAAGGACGACGTCATCGCCGCCATGCGTGCCCGTGGCTTCGAGCCCGCGGACGACAACGAGGCAGATGCCATCGCGATCCTGCTCTGGACGCTAGAGACAAATGGGGGCATGGCATGAGCACTCCAGCCGAGATGTTCCTGAAGCACGTTGCCAACGTCATTGCCGAGCGCAGCTCTCAGTACGGCGATGCCAGCAGCAACATGGCCGCTATCGCCACGCGGTGGTCGGCGACCCTCGGGCGTGAAATCACCCCGCCGCAGGTGGTCTTGTGCCTCCTCGACCTGAAGCTCGCACGCCTCGCGCACGACCCCACTCACGAAGACTCCGTAGTGGACGTCTGTGGCTACGCCGCACTGCTGCGTCAGGTGACGCCATGAAATGGCTTCCGCGCGGATACGGCGGTGAGCGCCGCTCACCCGATTGCGTAAAGCGCGACGGCTGGCGTCAGCAGGGACTGCTCGCCGTCTCGCTCGAAGATCAACGGCTCACGTGGGTCGAGCGCGAACTCATCAAGCAACTGGGCGAGAAGCTTTACGGCAAGTGCCCTCAATCGAAAGAGGTGCGGTGATGGCGGCAGGACGCAAGAGGAAACCCGGCAAGCGCTATCCGTGTGGCAAGCGGACCAGGCACGAGACGGAGAGAGACGCCATGAGCACGGTGATCGAGGCGAGGAGGCGGCACTTCGGTGTGACGGCGAAGCAGGCGAAAGATGAGCGGCTCGGTACGGCGCTGGGCCGTCTCGCCTTCCGCGAACTGATCAGCGAGACGCAGTACCAGGCTGGCGTGGCATTTGCCGAGTTGTACAGGCAGCACCATGCGATCTGTGGTCTGCCCTCTCCGAGCCCGAGGTCAGTCGCAGGGCTGTTGATCAACGAAGGTATCTTCGGCGCCAGTTCCAGCGAGCCAGTG
>CAIYXE010000147.1 GCA_903930095.1 uncultured Hyphomicrobiales bacterium | reverse complement strand
GAGAGATTCATGGCATCTGCTGCCTCGCGCATGAGCTTGAGGCCTGCGGGATCGGGCGTGGCGATGGTTTCGAGCAACTCCCCATCGGCCTGGGCATTGGTGCGCAGCTCCGGTTTTCCGAGCCGTGCGAAGCGCTGCGCCTGGATGGCGCGGGCGGCAAGAACCCGGGCTGCCACCTCGCTGCTGTTTTCCTTCGGCGGCGGCAGGCTCAGGTCGGATGCCTTGATCGCACGAAGCTCGATTTGCATGTCCATGCGGTCGAGCAGCGGTCCGGACAGGCGGGCCTGGTAGTCCGCCGCGCATCGCGGGCCCTTGCGGCATTGGTGGCCGGGTTCGCCCGCCATTCCGCACTTGCAAGGGTTCATTGCAGCCACCAGTTGGAAACGGGCCGGGTATGTGACGTGATAATTGACCCGCGCGACGACTGTTTGCCCCGTTTCCATCGGTTGGCGAAGCGATTCGAGCACGCGCGACTGGAACTCTGGCAATTCGTCGAGAAACAGGACGCCATGGTGAGCAAGGGCCATTTCGCCCGGCTTGGCCCGCAGGCCACCACCGACCAGGGCAGGCATGCTTGCCGAATGATGCGGCGCCCTGAAGGGCCGCCTACGCGAGAGCTTTCCGCCTGAAAGCTCCCCGGCCAGCGATGCGACCATGCTGACGTCCAGCATCTCGCGGGAATCCATGGGTGGCAGGATCGAGGGCAGCCGCTGCGCCAGCATGGATTTTCCGGCGCCGGGAGGTCCGACCATCAGCAGATGGTGCCCACCGGCAGCCGCCACTTCCAGCGCCCTCTTGGCAGTCTCCTGCCCCTTCACATCACGCAGGTCTGGCATCTCCTCGCTCTCGCCGGCAATAGCTGGCTTGGGGCGTGTCAGAACCTGCGTGCCTTTCACGTGATTGATCAGCTGGATCAGGTTTTCAGGCGCCAGAATGTCGGCATCCTCGCCTGCCCAGGCGGCCTCAGGGCCGGATGCCCTGGGACAGATGAGGCCGAGATCCCGGCCGTTTGCGGCCATTGCTGCCGGCAGGACCCCGGAAACGGCGAGGATGGCGCCATCCAGCGCCAGCTCTCCCATCACGACATAGCGGTTGAGGAAGTCCTGCGGGATGATGCCAAGTGCGGCAAGTACCGCCAGGGTGATCGGCAAGTCGAAGTGGCTGCCCTCCTTTGGAAGGTCAGCGGGTGAAAGATTGACCACCAGGCGCTTGCCCGGCAGCGCGAGACCGATGGAGTGGAGTGCCGCACGTACCCTTTCACGGCTTTCCGCCACGGCCTTGTCACCCAGCCCGACAACGTTGAACTGGACAAGACCTGACAGGAACTGCGCCTGAACATCCACCGACAGGGCTTCGATGCCCTGGAATGCCACTGTCGCTGCCCGAGATGTCATCCGGTTCACCCGCCTTCGCCTTGACGCTACATCAGGTTGAAAAACCCGTCAAGAACGTTTGGTGAACGCTGCTAGCCCACGCCGTTGCTGCTATCGCTGGGCGTGTCTTCGCGGGTCGCGGGACCGTTCCGCGCGTTGATCCGCACCCGCTTGACCCGCCGCGGATCGGAGTCGAGGATCTCGAACTCGAGCCCACTGTCATGGCGGATGATCTCGCCCCGCGTCGGCACCCGGCCGGCGATCTTGAAGATCAGCCCGGCGAGCGTATCGGCTTCCTCCTCTTCGTCCTCGGGCAGGAGGTCGATGCCGAGAAGGGTCTCGAGTGCGGCAAGGTCGACGCGTCCGTCGGCGCTGTAGAGCCTGTCCTCGAGCGGCTTGATCTCGAGGTCTTCGTCGGTATCGTGCTCGTCCGAAATGTCGCCGACGATCACCTCGACGAGGTCCTCGATCGAAACGAGTCCTTCCGTTCCGCCATACTCGTCAATGACGATGGCGAGGTGGGTGTGGCTCGCCTGCATGCGCACCAGCAGGTCCGTCGCCGGCATTGAGGGTGGCACGAACAGCACCTCGCGATTGAGGCCGGCCTGCTTCACGGTCGTGGCAAGGGTCGTCGCCGCGATGTTCAGGCCCGCCAGCACCTTCTCGGCCTTCTCTGCCTTGGTCGACCGGCGCTTCTTCGTTCCCCGGGCTGCCATCCAGCGCAGGAAGTCCTTCACGTGGATCATCCCGGTGACGCCATCGAGCGTCTCGCGATATACCGGCACGCGCGAATGGTTGGCATCGATGAATTTTTCGAGCAGGTCCTGCATCGTGTCGGTCTC
>CAIYXE010000146.1 GCA_903930095.1 uncultured Hyphomicrobiales bacterium | reverse complement strand
TGGCGGCCCCGACAGGATTCGAACCTGTGACCCTCAGTTTAGGAAACTGATGCTCTATCCAGCTGAGCTACGGGACCCGTCGGGAAGTCTTTTAGCTTCTTGTACCCGATTTGGGAAGGGAGAGGCTGGGAACGAAAGAGCCCGGCGTTTGAAGCCGGGCCCCTGAAGGTCACGTCTGAAGAGGAGATTTATGCCGCTTCTTCCGCGGGCACGTCTTCTTCGGTTTTCTCGCCGGAGGTCGCCCGCTTGGCGTTCTTGGAGAGGTAGTCTTCCAGCTCCTTTACCGCCTGGTCGTCGTCGATCTTCTTGACGGCGGCGATCTCGCGGGCCATCCGGTCGAGGGCCTGCTCGAACAGCTGCCGCTCGGAGTAGGACTGCTCGGGCTGGCGCTCGGAGCGGTAAAGGTCGCGGACGACCTCCGCCACGGCCATGATGTCGCCGGAGTTGATCTTTGCGTCATATTCCTGGGCGCGGCGCGACCACATGGTGCGCTTGATGCGGGCGCGGCCCTTCAGGATCTTGAGGGCGGATTCGATCTGGCCCTTGTCGGACAGGCGGCGCATGCCCTTCTGCTCGGCACGGCTGGTCGGCACCTTGAGGCGCAGCTTCTCCTTCTCGAACTCGACGATGTAGAGTTCGAGACGGGCGCCGACGATCTCCTGTTCCTCGATCTGGCTGATCTTGCCAACGCCATGGGCGGGGTAGACCACCAGCTCGTTGACCTTGAAAACGAGCTTCTTGGCGGCGGGCGTGCTGACAACAACGCCGGCGAGGGACGCCTTGGGGGCCGCAGGGGCAGGCTGTGTGGCGGCGGCCTTCTGTGCCGCAGGCGCGGCGGCCGGCTTCGCCGGGGCGGGCTTTTTGGCCTCGGGCGCAGGCTTCGGCGCGGCAGCCGCCTTGTGGGCCGCGGCGGGCTTTGGCTCGGCCGGCTTCGCCGCGGTGGGCTTCGGCGCCGGGGTCTTGGCCTTCGGCTTGGCGGCAGCAGGCTTCGCCTCGGCGGCAGCAGGCTTCGCCTTGGTGGCAACAGGCTTCGCCTTGGCGGCGGCAACCGGCTTCGACACCTTCATCGGGGCCGCCTTGGGGGCCGCCTTGGCCTGGGCTGTGGGCTTCTTCGCGGTCTTCGTCTTGGTCTTCGTCATGTCTGTCCTTCGCCCTTTGCCCAAATCATTCTCGACATATGCGCTTCGTGTGAAGCAACGAGCGGACGGGCATGCGCACGGAAACCGCGCGCAATGTGCCTCTTCGTCCGAGTTCCCGTAACCGACGCCCGCGTCCACCCACCGGAAGGGCGCCCTCAGGCCCCGTTCGCTCGCCGTGGGTTCCGGCGTTCGCGTGAAAAAAACCCGAGCGTTGCCGCCCGGATCCTGTCTTGCCTGTTCGGTTTACATCCTCATCGTGGTCTAAATACCACAAGTTTAAGCTTTTTTAAAGCCCGGCATGTCCGTGTACGGCGGATTCTTGCGCCGCACACGGAGGAAACTTCGGAAAAAAGGTTAATGCCCATGCCCTGCCGCATGACCGGCTTGCAGGAAAAGCATGGAACAGGCCAGAAGCCTCCGGAGATCAGTCACCCTCGCCCGGATTGGGGGAGAAAAACTTCTCGAGCTTGCCTTCCACCCCGTCGAAGTCCTTGGCGTCTGCCGGGGCTTCCTTCTTGGTGGTGATGTTCGGCCACTGGCTGGCATAGTCGGTGTTGAGCTTGAGCCAGGCCTCAAGGCCCGGTTCGGTGTCGGGCTTGATGGCTTCGGCCGGGCATTCCGGCTCGCAGACGCCGCAATCGATGCATTCGTCCGGGTGGATGACCAGCATGTTTTCGCCCTCGTAGAAACAGTCAACGGGGCAAACTTCCACGCAATCCATATACTTGCACTTGATGCAGTTGTCGGTGACGATATAGGTCATAGGCTCAGCCGTTCTTTAAACCGAACGGTTGTCTAGCAAAGTCCCGCGGGCCTTGCATCTCTTTTTACGGCATTTTGCCTTCGAGACCGGACATGCCGTCCTCGCTGTAAAGGCGGCGCGCCTCTTCTGCGGGTCCACGCCGTTCGCCCAGTTCAAGGATATGCAGAACCCTGACGCGCGCGTGAAGCACGAGGGTCAGAACGTCCCCCGCCTTCACAGCATGGCCGGACTTCAACGTCTTCTGGCCATTGAGACGGACATGGCCGGATTCGACCAGCTGGGCCGCGGCCTCCCTGGTCCTGACCACGCGGGCGATCCAGAGCCATTTGTCGAGGCGCTGGCGCTCCGCGCCGCCGCTACTTGCCGGCAAGCTTCGCCTTCAGCGCACCCAGCACGGCGAAGGGTGAATCCGGGTCGATGGGCTTTTCTGGCCGGGGCTTGCGCTCCTCGAACACCGGCTTGCGCTCCTCACGGCGGGGCTTGCGGTCCTGGCGCTCCTGACGATCGGGGCGCTCCTGACGCTCCTGGCGTTCGGGGCGGTCCTGCCGGCGCGGACCCTTGGCCCGGCGGGGCGGGTGCCCTTCGCGGCGCTCGCCCTCTGGCTTCTCGCCTGGCTCGGCCGGCTTCGGCGCGGCATCACGGCGGTGCTGGGGCTGCCTGTTCTGTTCCCGCTGGCGTTCCGGCCGGTGGCGGAAGGGGCCCGTGTCCCTGGGCCACCAAACCTCAACCTCGACCTCCTCCATGGCCTGCGCGGGTTCAACCGGCACAGGTTCCGGTGAAGGTTCTGCGGGCTGGTCTGGTGATGCTGCGGTCTCTGGCGCTGGTCCTTCGCTCATCTCTGAAGCCTGCACGGGCTCCGGAAGGGCCGGGGGCAGTTCTGCCGGTGATTCCGCCTCGGCTGGAGGATCGTTCGGCGGCGGAGAAGCGAGTTCCACCTGCTGGGTGTCTTCCTGAAGGGTTGGAACCACAGCTTCGCTGCCCGGAAGCTGTTGCGCCTGGTCCGGCGCGGCCGGTGCTGCGGCCACGGCAGGGCGCTTCACCTTCTTCTTCTGCATGCGGTAGTCGAGGCTGCGGAGAATGCCGAGGAAGTCCTCGCCTGAGCAACCCACCAGCGACATCATGTCAGGAACGACGGTGAAGCCGCCGCCTTCCACGGAGCCCGCCGGGCGCTGCTCCTCGGGGAAGCGCGCGCGCCAGAACACGCGGTCGCGGATGAGGTCTGCCAAGCGCTCCAGCATGTCGATCCGCACGACGCGCGAGCCGCAGATGCGATAGCCGCAGACGCCGTAGAAACCCCGGGGCGTCGTGCGGTCGAAGTTTGCCGAGGTGAGGCCCTGGCCCGGTGGCTGGGGCAGGGCGGAGGCGTCGAGCTTTCCTTCCTTCTGCAGGTTCAGCGCCCAGAGCAGCAGGCGGAGTTCGGTGGGGGCGGGCTTCAGCAGCGCCGGCACATAGAGGTTGAAGGCGCCGAAGCGCGCGCCCAGGGCCCGCAGCTTGGCGCGGTCCTCCTGGCTCAGGGCCTTGACCTCCTCCGCAACCGTGTCACGCGGGAGAACGCCCAGCGTCTCGACCAGCCGGAAGGCAATGCCGCGCGAGATGCCCTCGAGGCCCTCTCCCTCCTCGAGCTTGACGAGCGGCTCCAGCGTGGCGGCGATGTGGCGATCCGTGAATTTCTGCAGCCTTGCCTGCACCTCTTCCCGGTCGCTGCCAGACAGCTGGTCGCCGGCGATGACGGAGGCCCTGGGCTTCAACAGCGTGCTGCCGTGCTCCAGACGGCCCACGGGCGCATGGTTCCAGATGATCTGACCGTCGCGGGTAAGCTTCAGCGCAGTATCGGCGGAGGCGGAGACCGCCTTGGCGCGCGCCCCGATCTCGGCGGCCACAGCCGACATGGCAGCGGCCTTCAGGGCGCGGGCTTCCGCCCCTTCCGACGCACCGTCCGGCACGAACAGGAATCCCTTGATCCGGCCAATATACTCGCCTTCCACGTGGATGGCGCCATCTTCCTCAACAGTCGACATCAATTCTTCCTTCTGGGCCAGGCGCTTCATCAGCACGCTGGTTCGGCGGTCGATAAAACGCTGTGTCAGCCGCTCATGCAAGGCGTCAGACAACTTGTCCTCTATCTCTCTCGCATAAGATTGCCAATAGAGTGGCGCTTTCAGCCAGTCCGGGCGGTTGGCCACGAAGGTCCAGGTCCGGATATGGCTGATGCGGTTGGACAGCGTGTCGAGGTCCCCTTGCGTGTTCTCGCAGTGCCTGAGCTGGCGAATGAACCAGTCTTCCTCGATGAAGCCGTCGCCGGTCTGCAGGAACTGGTAAATGCGGGAAACGATCGAGGCATGCTCGGCGTTCGAGATGTTGCGGTAATCCGGGATCTGGCAGACTTCCCAGAGGCGCTCCACGTCCTTCCGGCTCTTCGCCAGGTCGCGCGTGGCGGGGTCGCGGGCGAGGGCCTCGAAGGCCAGGATGTCGGCATTGGGCTGGGCGCGCGTCAGGCCCTGCACCTGGGGCAGCTGGTTGAGGGACTGCTTCAGCCGCTCCAGCGATCCGAAATCAAGCTCGCGGTTGCGCCACTGCAGCATGCGCACGGCGTCGAAATTGTGGCTTTCCAGCCGTTCGACCATTTCCGGGTCAAAGGGGTCGGCCTCGCCGGTCACGCCGAAGGTGCCGTCATTCATGTAGCGCCCGGCGCGGCCTGCCACCTGGCCCAGTTCGGAGGGGTTCAGCTGGCGGTACTGGAAGCCGTCGAACTTGCGGGTGGAGGCGAATGCCACATGGTCCACATCCATGTTGAGGCCCATGCCGACTGCATCGGTGGCCACGATGTAGTCGACGTCACCTGACTGGTAGAGCGCCACCTGCGCATTGCGCGTGCGCGGCGAAAGCGCCCCCAGCACCACGGCAGCACCACCGCGCTGGCGGCGGATCAGCTCGGCGGTGGCGTAGACCATGTCGGCCGAAAAGGCGACAATGGCGGAGCGGCGCGGCAGCCTGGTGATCTTTTTTTGCCCCGCATAAAGAAGCTGGGAGAAGCGCGGCCTGGAGACGAAGACCGTTCCGGGCAGCAGCTTTTCGAGGATGGGCCGCATGGTGGCAGCCCCCAGCAGCATCGTCTCGTCGCGGCCGCGGCGGTTCAGCACGCGGTCGGTGAAGATATGGCCGCGCTCGAAATCGGCGCAGAGCTGCACCTCGTCGATGGCGAGGAAGGGCACGTCGATGTCGGCGGGCATGGCCTCCACCGTGCACACCCAATAGCGCGCCATGGCGGGAATGATCTTTTCCTCGCCCGTCACCAGCGCCACGGCGGCGTCACCGGCGCGCAGGCGCACCCGGTCATAGATCTCGCGGGCCAGCAGGCGCAGGGGAAGGCCGATCATGCCGCCGCCGTGCCCCAGCATGCGTTCCACCGCGAGGTGCGTCTTGCCGGTGTTGGTTGGGCCCAGCACGGCGGTCACGGTCTTGGGAGATGACATGGGAGCGGCTTTGAAAATGCTTTGAAAGACAGTTGGGGCCCATGTCCCTGCAGGTCAAGGAGTTTTGCCCCGTTCTGAACCGCCTCGTTAGGGATTGGATTCAAAGCAGAACGAATCTGGCCCGAATCGCTCTCCCTGATCGATTCGGCTTTTGTTCCCCAGCATCTGGGGCATTTCTGCAAACCGCCAGGATCTGCGTCCGTCGCCAATCCTGCTTCCGGAGGGTGCAATGTCTTTACGTGGCAACCCTTGTGGTTGACGAATTCCTACCCTCGTCAGGCCTGCCCGCCGCACCGTGTTAACCGAATGGACCAACTGCGGAACGGAGCGTGGTCGAATCGCTGCAGTGCTGTTTTTCGCTGTTTGTTCTCGCAATATGTTGTGGCGGCAAGGGGCGCCACATACCAGACGACAGGCGGATTCCGCATGGCCCTGTCGTGTCAGGCCCATCTGCGTTAACCAAAGCGTGCCGGAATGAAACAACAGGTTTCCGCGTCTCATGGCCAGAAAGCAGGGCCGACCGGCTTGACCGGTGAAGTCTCTGCCACTATAGACCCGGCATCCGAGCCGGGGGCATCCTGCCGTCCGGTGATAATTCTTATTGTGGAGTTTCGCCCATGGCCCGCCGTTGTGAGTTGACGGGAAAGAACGCGCTGGTTGGCAACAAGGTCAGCCATGCCAACAACAAGACCAAGACCCGCTTCATGCCGAACCTCTGCGACGTGAGCCTGATGAGCGACGTGATGGGCCTGACCTATCGCATGCGCGTCTCCGCCATCGCGCTGAAGTCGGTGGAGCATGTGGGTGGCCTCGACAATTTCCTCATGAAGGCCGACAACGAGAAGCTTTCCGACAAGGCGCTCCGCCTGAAGCGTTCGATCGCCAGGAAGCTTGAGGCCGCCAAGGCCGCCGCCTGATCATCCGCCTGATCGGACGTGAATTCAGAAGCCGCTCCATCCGGGGCGGCTTTTGCGTTATGTGCAGCACATGACCGATGACGGCCCCAGGAAATCCGGTGCACCCCAGACCCCACGCGACGGCAGCCCGCGCGTGCACGGCACGGCGCAGCTGCGCAACGCAACGCTCGGCCGCTTCACGGAATTGAAGGAGCGGGTGCAGTTCCTCGATTCCAACCTTGGCGACTATTCCTACATCGAGCGGGACGGCGAGGCGATCTATGCCTCGATCGGCAAGTTCTGCGCCATCGCTGCCCATTGCCGCATCAATGCGCTGAACCACCCGATGGAGCGCATCAGCCAGCACAAGATCACCTACCGCCCGAACGAGTATTTCGCCGGCGCCAAGCTCGACAAGGACTACCGTGAGCGGCGGATCGCGCAGCGGGTGGAGATCGGGCATGACGTATGGATCGGCCATGGCGCCATCATCCTGCCGGGTGTGAAGATCGGGCATGGCGCCGTGGTGGCCGCCGGTGCGGTTGTCAGCAAGGATGTTGCCCCGCATGCCGTGGTGGGCGGTGTTCCCGCACGCTTCCTCAAGTGGCGGTTTCCGCCGGACATCAGTGCACGGATCATCCGCCTTGGTTGGTGGGACTGGGAGCATGACAGGCTGGGCCAGGCCGTGGCCGGCATGCGTGAACTCAGTGTGGAAGCGTTTCTGGAGAAGTATGAGACAGGCTGACTGCCCCCCGACGTGCCTCATCCCGGCGAAGGCAGTAGCGTGAACTAGCGCCGATAGGCGAACTGCAGCAGGATGGTGCTCTGGATCGAGGCGTTGAAGTTGTCGTCCGACATCAGCGTCACCCGCGTCTCCCCCTGGCGCTCGCACAGCGCGATGGCTTCCATGTTGTCGATCACGTAGAGTGGTGCCGTGGCCTCCAGCAGGAGTTCCGCTGTCACTGGCTTGCCGCCTTCGATGCTGGCGATGGCGAAGCGGCGCACCGCCATGCCGGGCAACGAGCCTGCCGAGAAGCGGCGCTCCAGCGTCAGCACGTAATCGCCGTCCACCGCGAGATCGGTCACCTGATAGCTGTCGTAGCGCTCAAGAGAAAAGCCGGTGGCATTTCCGCCCTTCCACGCCCAGCCGCGGATATTGCCCTGGGCATCGGATTGCCGCTCGGCGATGGCGATCAGGCGCCCGCCGGGGAGTTCCCCAAAGGCCTCGACCTCACCGTTGTCGATCCCCTGGTCGATGTCCCTGGGGTGCCGCAGGGCCTGGAACCGCGCATCGAGGCCCTGCCGCGCAATGTCATAGGCGCCGAAGCGCACGCGGCTTTCGAAGCCCACGGCGATCCTGCCGTTCGCCAGCCGCGTGACGGCCTCCGCATCAGCCCAGGACTTGCTTTTCTGCGGCTGGCCCTTGCTGTCGCGGATCGGCGCCATGACGGCCTGCGTGATGCCGGCGAGAATGCCTTCCTCATAGACGAGCCGGGCCTGAAGCCAGTTGCCACGGTCGCTCACGGCCAGCATGTCCTCGCAGTTCGCGCCGAGCACAAGCCCGGAAAATCCGCCGAAGTCACGGTTTTCGGAGGTGAGCGTCAGCCCGCCGCGCCAGGAGAAGGCGCCGAATTCACCCGAGGATGAGAAGCGCCGGAAAGCGCCGATGGGCTCCGTTGTTACCGAAGCGGGATCAGCTTCCGCGCCCGTGGCGAGCACCAGAAGAGCGATGCCCGCAACAAGCCGCCTCAAGCCCGGGCGCGCTTCTTCATGGGCTGCCGCCCGAGCGGTTTCGCAGTTGCCGTCTCTGAGAAGAGTTCCGCCAGCTTGTCGGTCATGGCGCCGCCCAGTTCCTCCGCATCGATGATCGTCACCGCGCGCTTGTAGTAGCGCGTCACGTCATGGCCGATGCCGATGGCGATCAGTTCCACGGGCGAACGCTGCTCGATGTCGTGGATCACCTGGCGCAGGTGCTTCTCAAGGTAGTTGCCGGAGTTGACGGAAAGCGTCGAGTCGTCAACGGGCGCACCATCCGAGATCACCATCAGGATGCGGCGCTGCTCGGTGCGCGCCAGCAGGCGGTTGTGCGCCCAGATCAGCGCCTCGCCGTCGATGTTTTCCTTGAGCAGCCCCTCGCGCATAATCAGCCCCAGGTTGCGGCGCGCGCGCCGCCAGGGGGTATCGGCGGATTTGTAGATGATGTGGCGCAGATCGTTGAGGCGGCCCGGGTTTGGCGGCTTGTTGGCAGCGAGCCACTTCTCGCGCGATTGCCCGCCCTTCCAGGCCCTCGTCGTGAAGCCGAGGATTTCCACCTTCACGCCGCAGCGCTCCAGCGTGCGGGCCAGGATGTCAGCGCAGGTGGCGGCCACCGTGATCGGGCGCCCGCGCATCGAGCCCGAATTGTCGAGCAGCAATGTCACCACCGTATCGCGGAACTCCGTGTCCTGCTCCACCTTGAAGGACAAGGGGTGCATGGGGTCGATCACCACGCGGGTCAACCGTGCGGCGTCGAGCACGCCCTCCTCGAGGTCGAAGTCCCATGAGCGGTTCTGCTGCGCCATCAGCTTGCGCTGCAGGCGGTTGGCAAGCCTCGCCACCACGCCCTGCATGCTGGAGAGCTGCTTGTCGAGATAGTTGCGCAGCCTGGTCAGTTCCTCGGCATCGCACAGGTCTTCCGCCGAGATCTCCTCGTCGAACTGGTTGGTGAAGACCTTGTAGAAGTCCTCGTTGGACAGCGACGAGAAGGGAAGCTGCGGCCGCCACGGCTCCTCGCCGTCGGACTCTTCCTCGCCCTCCTGGTCGTCCTGCTGCTCGTCGACGTCCATCTGCTGGGCATCTGTCTCGGCTGCTTCGGATTCGCCTTCGGCGTCCTGCATCTCCTCCATGGATTGCTGGGAGCTTTCCTGCTCCTCGCCTTCCGGGGTCTCCTGGCGCTCGCCCGATTCTTCCTCGGGCTCGTTGTTCTCGTCGTTCTCGTCGGACTGGTCGGGGTCCTCGCCCAGCTCGTCGCCCATGTCGAGGGCCGCGATGATGTCGCGCGACATGCGGGCGAAGGCTGCCTGGTCGTGGATGCTCTCCATCAGGTGGGCGATCTGGGACGAGGCCTTCTCCTCGATCCACGGCCGCCACAGGTCAACCATGGTGCGCGCGCCCTCGGGCGGGATTTCGCCCGTCAGCTTCTCGCGCACCAGAAGGGCCACGGCCTCGTCGAGGGGGGCATCCTTGCGGTCGGTGTAGCGGGCGACGTCCTTCTTGCGGTAGCGGTCGTCCATCATTGCCGCAAGGTTGGTCTTCATGCCGGGCATGGCATTGGCGCCCAGCGCCTCGATGCGGGCCTG
Organism: uncultured Hyphomicrobiales bacterium; assembly: GCA_903930095.1. GTDB lineage: Bacteria > Pseudomonadota > Alphaproteobacteria > Rhizobiales > Aestuariivirgaceae > Aestuariivirga. The sequence goes on along the minus strand of CAIYXE010000146.1, from coordinate 2,056 downwards.
CTCCACGGCCTCGAACACGGCGCGCGCGTTCTTGCCCTGCGGCTGATAGTGGGAGTGGACCTTGTCGTTGTGATTGGCAATGCGCAGCGCATAGCTGTCGGACAGGCCCCGCACGATGGCGATGTCGGCGGCCTTCAGCTCATTGCCGATCTGCGGCAGCTTCGCCTTGTTTCCCGTGAGAGAGGGGTTCTCGTTGCCGAAGGTCACGGAGAGTTCCGGATCTTCGGCAATGGTCTTCATCGCGACGGCGAGGACGCGCTTGAACTCATTGCCGGGTGACTCCTTCTCGCCAGCCACCGCTGCTCACTCACGCAATCGCAATGTGGGCGGAGGATTCGGGCAGCTCCTCGCCGAAGCAGCGCTGGTAGAACTCCGCCACGACGCTGCGCTCCAGCTCGTCGCACTTGTTGAGGAAGGTGACGCGGAAGGCGAAGCCCACGTCGTCAAAAATCTCGGCGTTCTGCGCCCAGGTGATGACGGTGCGGGGCGACATGACAGTCGAAAGGTCGCCCTGCATGAAGGCGTTGCGGGTGAGGTCCGCCACGCGCACCATGTTGGAGATGATCTTGCGGCCCTTTTCATTGTCGAAGTTCTTCGACTTGGCGAGCACGATCCCCACCTCCTGCGCATGCGGCAGGTAGTTGAGCGCGGTGACGATGGACCAGCGGTCCATCTGCGCCTGGTTGATCTGCTGCGTGCCGTGGTAGAGGCCCGTGGTATCGCCAAGGCCAATCGTATTGGCCGTGGCAAACAGCCGGAAGGCGGCATGCGGGCGGATCACCTTCGACTGGTCGAGCAGCGTCAGCTTGCCGGAGCTTTCGAGAATGCGCTGGATCACGAACATCACGTCCGGACGGCCTGCGTCATATTCGTCGAAGACGAGGGCGACATTGTGCTGATAGGCCCAGGGCAGGATGCCCTCACGGAACTCGGTGACCTGCTTTCCCTCCTGCAGCACGATGGCATCCTTGCCGATCAGGTCGATGCGGCTGATGTGGCTGTCGAGGTTGATGCGGATGCAGGGCCAGTTGAGGCGGGCTGCCACCTGCTCGATGTGGGTGGACTTTCCCGTGCCGTGATAGCCCGTCACCATCACCCGGCGGTTGTAGGCGAAGCCCGCGAGGATGGCGAGCGTGGTTTCCCGGTTGAAAAGATAGTCCGGGTCGAGGTCGGGAACATGTTCCGACGGCTTGGAATAGGCCGGAACCTCGAGGTTTGAATCGAAGCCGAACAACCGGTTCACCGACGCCTTGATGTCGGGCATGCCGTTCGCCTCTGGGGTGGCCTTTGCATTCATGTCAGGAGATCTTCATGTTCCGGGGTTAAGAGGGCCGGGTTTTAGACGGTCGGGCTGCACAGGGCAAGGCTCACAACCGCCTAGCAGAACCCACTTGAACGCAGGTGGTCATAGGCCTGGATCACAGCTTTCAGCGTATCCTCATTAGCCCGGCTGCCGCCGTTGGCATCAGGATGAAGCCGTTTCACCAGCGTCTTGTACTGGGTCTTCACCAGGTCCGCCGTGGCGCTGTCATCGAGGCCCAGCGTCTGCAGCGCCTTCAACTCGGTGGAACGAAGGGCGCGGCCGGAGGGGTGGCGGCCCGGCATCTTCGCCGCCGCACCATTGATGCCGAAGGGATCATCCCGCATCTGCGCCGCCTTGCGCCGCACGCTGGAGGCGGTTGCCGTGGTGTTTTGTCCCAGCTTCCAGGTCGGGCGGTGGCCGAGGCGGGCTTCCTTCTGGAACTCCTGCATCTCGTCGTCCTTCATGCCCGAGAAGTAATTGTAGGTCTTGTTGTACTCCTGCACATGCTCGGTGCAGTAGTTGTAGAACTTGCCCTCGTGCCCGCGGCCCATGGGCGCCTTGTGGCGGCCGGGGCGCGGGCAGTCCGGCCATTCGCACTGGGGAATGGTATCCGCCGCCTTCTTCTCAGTTGAAGGCTTCACCCGGATCTTGTCGAAGTATTTTGAATCGAGCTTCATCGCTGCCAATTATGGTGTTAGAGGCGAGCCCAAGCAAGCCTTGCCTCGCATGAGGGACACGAATGACACCTACCAC
>CAIYXE010000145.1 GCA_903930095.1 uncultured Hyphomicrobiales bacterium | reverse complement strand
TGTGCTCGTCACCTCCATAGGAATACCGCGTCTTCATCTCAGCGCCATCCTCCCTTAACGGTTCAGCTTGTGGGCGTTGGCCTCGAGCCATGGCTCGAGCCAGCGCGTGTGGAAATCTGCTCGCGCGACATTGTCATCTTCCGCCAGCAGCTGGTGCAGCGGCTTGGTGGTCGAAATCCCCTCGACCGCGAGTTCGTCCAGCGCGCGCGCCATGCGGGCGATGGCGCCAGCACGCGTCTCGTCCCAGACGATGAGCTTGCCCAATAGCGAATCATAGAAGGGCGGCACCTGATAGCCCTGATACAGCATGGTATCGAAGCGCGTGCCGGGCCCGCCGGGCACGCGCAGCGCAGTGACAGTGCCGGGTGCGGGCATGAAGTTCTTGGCCGGGTCCTCAGCATTGATGCGCACCTCGATCGAGGCGCCGCGCATGGTGATCTGGTCCTGGGCGAATCGCAGCGGCTCGCCGCCGCAGATGCGGATCATCTCCTTCACGAGGTCGATCCCCGTGATCATCTCGGTCACCGGATGCTCCACCTGGATGCGGGTGTTCATCTCGATGAAATAGAAGTGCTGCGTCTCGTCGTCGTAAAGATATTCGAGGGTTCCGGCGCCGCGATAGTTCACCGCCTCGGCCAGCGCCACGGCGGAGGCACAGAGCTTCTCGCGCACGGCCTGCGGCAGCACGGCGGAGGGCGCTTCCTCCCACACCTTCTGCCGCCTGCGCTGCAATGAACACTCGCGCTCGAAGCAGTGCACTGCACGCTTGCCGTCACCCAAAATCTGCACCTCGATGTGGCGCGCCCGCTCGATCACCTTTTCGATATAGAGCCCGCCATCGCCGAAGGCGGCCTTCGCCTCGGCGGAGGCCTGCGGCATCAGCGTCTCGAACTCACCCATGTCATGCGCGATGCGGATGCCGCGCCCGCCGCCGCCCGCGGCGGCCTTGATCATGATGGGGAAACCAATCGCCATGGCGATATTGCGCGCATGCTCCGGCTCCTCGACGCGTCCGTCCGAACCCGGCACCACGGGCACGCCAGCAGCCTCGGCTGCAACGCGCGCGGCCACCTTGTCGCCCATCACGCGGATCGCATCGCCCTTTGGGCCGATGAAGATCAGGCCAGCGGCTTCCACCGCATCGGCAAAGCCCGCATTCTCCGCAAGGAAGCCATAGCCGGGGTGGACGGCGTCCGCCCCCGTTTCCTTCGCGGCCTTCAGGATGTTCTCGATGTTGAGGTAGGATTTCGCGGCGTGCGGCGGGCCGATGTTCACGGCCTCGTCGGCCATCTTCACCGCCAGCATCTCGGCGTCTGCTGCCGAATGCACCTGCACGGTCCTGATGCCCAGCTCCTTCGCCGCGCGGATGATGCGCACCGCGATCTCGCCGCGATTGGCGATAAGGAGCTTCTTGATGGTCATGACGGCACTTTCCCCAAATTGGCGTCATCCCAGCGAAAGCTGGGATCCAGCTTTGCCCGCCCCAAGCTGGATGCCAGCTTTCGCTGGCATGACGGCATATGGGGCGGTGCCAGCATCTTAACCAATCTCCGCCAGCGGCTGGCCCGCCATCACAGGCTCCTCGTTTTCCGCGATGAAGGTGATCTTCCCCGCGGCCTCGGCCTTCACCTCGGTAAAGGACTTCATCACCTCGATCAGCCCGATCACGTCGCCCGTGGCGACCTTGTCGCCGTCATTCTTGTAGGTGGGCTTGTCGGGGGCGGGCCGCCTGTAGAAGGTGCCGGGAAGGGGCGAGAGAAGCTGGGCCATTGTCTGTCCTCGTTTCTGGAGTTCACGCAGCGTCGATATAGGGCTTCACCGCCTCGCGCACGGCCTTTGTAATGGCCACTGCATTGGGCGTGTCAGAATGAACGCAGATGGCGTCGGCGCGCACGGCAACGTCGCCGCCGCCCGTGCCCTTGACCTTCCCCTCGCGGATGGCGCCCAGGCAGATGCTTGCAGCATGGACCGGGTCCTTCGCCTCATGCTCACGGGTGATGATGAGCGAGCCGTCGTCGCGGTAGTCGAGATCGGCATAGAATTCAGCGATGAATTTATGGCCGCGCGCCGTGTAGACCTTCTCGTGGAAGGTGTTGATCATGCCCATCAGGGGCACCTTGAACACGTCGGCTGCATCGGCCACGGCTTGCGCCACCTCCTCCATCCGTGCCGCCATGCCATAGAGCGAGCCATGCGGCTTGATGTGGTTCAGCACCATGCCCTCGGCGTCGAGGAAGCCCTTGAGTGCGCCAACCTGGTAGATGATGCAGTTGGTGAGCTCGTCCCGCCCCATCTTCATCTCACGCCGGCCAAAGCCCTGGAGATCGGGCAGCGAGGGGTGTGCACCCACCTTCACGCCATGTGTCCTGGCGAGCTGCACCGTGGTGCGCATATGGTTGAAATCGGACGCGTGGAAACCGCAGGCCACGTTGGCCACGTCGATGAGCGGCATCAACCCGGCATCATCGCCCATCTTGTAGAGGCCGAACGCCTCACCCATGTCACAGTTGATGACCGTCACCCTGTAACCTCCCTGTTACGCAGCGCTCAGGCGCCGTTCTGGCGTTTAGCTTGCGGTAGGCTACAAATATTGTAAAATTAAAAAAACGGCAACGCGGTATCGAAAAATCCGATGGCGCTCTCCCTCAAGCAGGTTCGCTATTTCATCGCTACGGCGGACGCCGGCCAGGTCAGCCAGGCGGCGATCGAGCTGAACGTTTCGCAGTCCGCCGTCACGGCCGCCATCAAGCAGCTGGAGGACGGCGTCGGCGTGCCGCTGTTCAAGCGCCTTCCCACCGGGGTTTCCCTCACGGCCGAGGGCGCGCGCTTCCTGCAGCATGCGCGCAACATCATGGCGGCCGTCAACGCCGCCCAGCACGCGCCGCTCACCGAGGATTCGGCGATCAGCGGCACGGTAAGGATCGGCGTATCCTATACGGTGGCAGGTTATTTCCTGCCGCGCCACTACACCCGCTTCGCGCGGAGCTATCCCCGGATCCGGGCCGAACTCTACGAACTCCCCCGCAACGCCATCGAAAGCGGGCTGAAGGACGGCTCACTGGACTTGGCCGTCATGCTGGTTTCCAACCTGCAGGACCGCAAGCAGCTGGCCTATGAGACGCTCATCCGCTCCCGCCGCCGGCTGTGGCTGCCCGTGGAGCACCGCCTCCTCACCCGCGAGGTGATCACGCTGGAGCACGTGGCGGCAGAACCCTACGTCATGCTCACCGTGGACGAGGCGAATCAGACCGCCGGACGCTACTGGAATCCGACCGGGTTGCGGCCGAACACCATCTTCACCACCTCCTCCGTCGAGGCGGTACGCTCCATGGTGGCGGATGGCATGGGCGTCACCATCCTCTCTGACATGGTCTACCGTCCATGGTCGCTCGAAGGCCAGCGCATCGAACTCCGCAACGTGGTGGCAGACATCCCCACCATGGATGTCGGGCTGTCCTGGAACCACACGCGCAGCCAGAGCCCGGCGGCGCGCACCTTCCATGAATTCATGAGCCTCTCCTTCGGCGGAGCGGGAAGCTCGGTCTAGCCATCGCCGCCCCCCTCCGCTAGCCTCACCGGCGGCATGGGATTTGGGAGAACGGCATGAGCATCGGCGTAGGCATCATCGGGGCAGGCGTCATGGGGGCAGACCATGCCCGCATCATCGCAGGCCAGGTGGCCGGGGCGCATCTGGTCGCGATCTCGGATGCTGACGGCGCCCGCGCCCGGGGCGTGGCCGCGGAGACGGGTGCAAAGCGCGCGGTGGACGATCCGCTGGCCGTCATCCGCGATCCGGAGGTCGGCGCGGTCCTCATCGCCTCGCCCGATACGACCCATGCCGACTACACCATCGCCTGCATCGAGGCCGGAAAGCCCGTGCTGTGCGAGAAGCCGCTCGCGCCCACCGCCGCCGAAGGTCTGCGCGTGGTCGAGGCGGAGCTCTCAGGCGGAAAGCGCCTCGTCCAGCTCGGCTTCATGCGCCGCTTCGACCCCGGCTACATGGAGATGAAGGAGCTGCTCGCCTCCGGCCGCTATGGCGAGGCGCTGGCCTTTCACTGCATCCACCGCAACGCCACAGCGCCCGCGCATTTCGATTCGGCTGCGGCCATCGTCAATTCCTGCGTGCACGAGGTGGACATCTCGCGCTTTGTTCTCGCGGCCGAACTCGCCTCCGTCCACGTCTTCCGGGCAAAGCGCTCGAAACTCGCGCATTTCGACGATCCCATGCTGGTCGTGTTCGAGACCGGCAAGGGCCAGCTGGTCGATGTCGAGCTCTTCCTCAACGCGCAGTATGGTTATGACGTGAAGGGCGAACTCATTTGCGAAACGGGCACGATTTCCTTCGGCCCCACGCTCAACACCGAAATCCGCAGCGCGGGCGTCACCGCCACCAGCCTCGCCCCGGACTGGCGCCCGAGATTCGCCGCCGCCTACCGCATCCAGAACCAGTCCTGGATCGATTCGATCTCGACGGGCAGGCCCGTGGGATCGAGCGCCTGGGATGGCTTCATTGCAACCACGGTGACGGACGCCGGGGTGAAATCCCTCAAGACGGGCGAGACGGTGGCGATTGCTTACGAAAAGCGGCCTGGGCTTTACGGCTAAGTTCCCTTCTCCCGTCGCAACGCGATGGGAGAAGGTGGCCGGCAGGCCGGATGAGGGCCTCTTTCAACCAGCACTGCTCGCGGAGAAAAGCCCTCATCCGCCCTTCGGGCACCTTCTCCCATTGGCTTTGCCACCGGGAGAAGGGAATCTCTAAGGCAGATTATCCCTCAGGAAGATATCGATCCTGATCCGTTCCTGGCTTTCGATCAGCGGCACGTTGTCCGCCTTGGCGATGAGCACGCGGATGGCGCTTCTGACCTCGTGGCCGGGGTCCTGGTTGATGACCGCGTCAATGGTGCCGCGGATGAGCGCCTTGCGGTTGGTGTCGCTCAGGTCATGCGCCAGCAGCACCACGTCCTTGGCGCGGGAGGCCACCTCGAGGGCCGAGACGATGCCGCGCGTGCCGCCGCCCACATTGTAGATGCCGAGCAGGTCGGGATGCTCCGACAGCAGCTGTGCCGTCATCTCCTCGAGCTTGCGCCAGTCGTCTCGCGACTCGCGCACGGGAAGAACCTGCAACTTCGGATACTCATGGGTCAGCACCTGCTCGAAGCCGAATTGCCGCTCGATGTGGTCGCGCAGCGCCAGAGAACCCGCGATCAGCCCCACCTTGCCGGTAAGCCCCCTGAGGAAGCGGCCCATCAGGCTCGCCGCGGTGCGCCCGGCGGATGAATTGTCGATCCCCGCATAGTGCACGCGCTTGGAACCCGGCACGTCCGACACCAGCGTCACCACCGTGACGCCGCGGACGGCGAGCGCATTGATGGCCTCCCGCACGGCCGGGTGGTCGAGGGCGGCCACTGCCACCCCGTCATGCACATCGCCGATCGAATCGAGGGTGGAGGCGAGGAGTTCGCCGTCGAAGACGTCCACGCGCTTGACGGTGATCGCCACGCGCTCGCCCGCCATGCGCTCCGCCATGGTGCGGACTTCCTCGTTGATGCGTTCCCAGAAATCCCCCGCCCTGTCGGGCAGCACGAAGCAGAAGCGGTACTCGCGCGAGCGGGCAAGACGGGCCGCGATGCGGTCCGGCTGGTAGTTCAGGTCACGGATGGCGCTTTCCACCTTGTTGACGGTGACGCTGCGCACCCCCGGCCTGCGGTTCAGCACCCGGTCCACGGTTGCGACACTGACACCCGCCACGCGGGCCACATCCTGGATTGTCACTTTCGCCATGAGGGGATTGATAGTGGGATGCTGCAGTTTCTGCAACACGCCCCTCAGGGCCAGGATGCGAATGCCTCTTGAAAGGCCTGGTGGCCCAGCCTAACCAATCCGCATGGCAAACCACGCAAAACTCGCCGCCGACATCGGCGGCACCTTCACCGACATCGTGCTCGAAGACGGATCGAAGCGCTGGAGCGGCAAGGTGCTGACCACCACCCACGCGCCGGAACTGGGCGTCATCGAGGGCATCAATGCCGTCCTCGCGGCCTCCGGGCTGAAGCCGCAGGACATCGGCGTCTTCATCCATGGCACGACACTCGCCACCAATGCGCTGATCGAGCGCAAGGGCGCCAGGACCGCCTTCATCACGACTGCGGGCTTCCGGGACATCATCGAGCAGGGCTACGAGAAGCGCTTCGACCATTATGACCTGATGATTGACCGCCCGGTGCCCCTGGTGCCGCGCACGCTGCGCCTCGAAATCGCTGAGCGCCTCGCCGCCGATGGCGCAGTGCTGGTGAAGCTGGACGAGGGCGCCATCAAGCCCCTTGCCCGGACGATCATTGCCGAGGGCGTGAAGTCCGTCGCCATCGGCTTCCTCCACGCCTATGCGCATGACGCGCACGAGAAGCGCGTGCGCGACTTGCTGTCGAAGCATCTGCCCGAGGACGTCACCATCTGCATCTCCTCGGAAGTGGCGCCTGAGATCCGTGAATATGAGCGCTTCTCGACGACGGTGGCCAACGCCTATGTCCGCCCGCTGATGGCAAGCTATCTCCTGCGGCTGCGTGACCAGCTGAAGGAAATGAAACTCTCCGCCCCGCTCTTCCTCATGATGTCGGGCGGCGGCCTCACCACGCTCGAGACCGCGGCGCGCTTTCCCATCCGCCTCGTCGAATCCGGCCCCGCGGGCGGCGCCATACTCGCGGCCCAGATCGCGGCGGAATGCGCACTGCCGCATGTGCTCTCCTTCGACATGGGCGGCACCACGGCCAAGATCTGTCTGCTGACCGACGGCGAGCCCGAGCGCGCCCGAAAGTTCGAGATCGCGCGGGCCTACCGTGACATGAAGGGCTCCGGCATCCCCGTGCGCATCCCCGTCATCGAGATGGTGGAAATCGGTGCCGGCGGCGGTTCCATCG
>CAIYXE010000144.1 GCA_903930095.1 uncultured Hyphomicrobiales bacterium | reverse complement strand
TCCGCCTCGTCACGCGCCATGTCGGTGATGGGCCCGACGCCGAAGAACGGGTTGATGGTCCTCGGCGGGGGACCTCCCGCCGTCGCCGCAAGCGACTCCTCGCGCGCGACCTGGAACGTCTGCAGCTCTGCCTTCACCCTGGCCTCCCCTTTTGGAGGCAAGCTAGTCCATCCGGCGGTGTCCTGCCGCCCAAAAACGTCACACAATGCGTGGTTTTTGCCGCCGGGCATCACGGCCAAGCAGTTCAGGTCTTGGTGAAACAGTAGCCGACCCCGGCAACCGGCACCCCGCCGGAAGCGGTCAGCCTGCCGCCGTCGACGCATGGCGGAGCCCATTGATGCCAAGTTTTGACTTTGCGTAAAATGAATTTCGACTTTTGGAGCTCATGATCTATTGTAGGCAGGGTTAGACAAGAGCCGGACCTTGCTTCCGGCCATCAAACAGGGAGAGACAGCTATGATCAGGCGCAGTTTTCACGCAGCCGTACTGGCATTTTCGATCGCCGCGGCAACCGGGCTGGCAGCGGGCACGGCACATGCCATGGATGATCTCCGCATCATCGCACCCGCCAAGCCGGGCGGCGGCTGGGACCAGACGGCCCGCTCCCTCGCGGAGGTCATGGCGGCCGGTGGCGCCAAGGGTGTCACGGTCGAGAACGTTCCGGGTGCCGGCGGCACCGTCGGGCTGGCGCAGCTCATCGACCAGGAAAAGGGCAAGCCCAACGTGCTGATGGTGAATGGCCTGGTGATGATCGGCGCCATTCTCACCAACCAGTCGCCGGTTAACCTGTCGATGACGACGCCCATCGCCCGGCTCACCGGCGAGTATGAGGTGATCGTCGTGCCGGCCGCCTCGGAGATCAAGACGCTCGCCGATCTCGCGGCGAAGATCAAGGCGGATGCGGGTTCCGTCGCCATCGGCGGCGGCTCGGCGGGTGGCACGGACCACATTCTCGCGGGGCTGGTCGTCAAGTCCGCGGGCGGAGACGTGACGAAGCTCAACTACGTGCCGTTCTCCGGCGGCGGCGAGGCGCTCGCGGCCATTCTGGGCGGTCACGTCGTGGCGGGCATCAGCGGCCTCAGCGAATGGAGCGGGCAGATTGCCTCGGGTGAATTGCGCGCGCTCGGCATCTCCGCGCCGGAACGCCAGGCCGGGATCGATATCCCGACGCTGAAAGAGCAGGGCCTCGACGTGGTGCTCGCCAACTGGCGCGCCATCGTGGCGCCTCCGGGCCTCGATGACGCTCAGCGGAAGGCGCTGCTCGGCGTGGTCGATGCGGCGGTCAAGAGCGAGGGCTGGAAGAAGGTGCTGGCGGACAAGAAGTGGACCGACCTCTACCTGCCGGGTGACGACTTCGCGAAACTGCTCACGGAAGAGACGGCGCTGACCACGGAAGTCCTGAAGAGCGTCGGCCTCGTGCAGTAGCAGAGGCACGGTGAACCACTCCCGCCGATCGTCCCTGGCCGGTCTGCTGATCGGCCTCGGGCTGATCGCCATCGCCGCGGTCATCGCGGTTGACGCCATGAACATGCGGGTGCCGCCGGTCCATGCCAAGGTGGGGCCGCGCGTGTTCCCGTATCTGGTGTCCTCCGGTCTCGCCGTGTCGGGCGCCGTCATTGCCTGGCAATGGTGGCGCCGGAACTTTCCGGTCGAGGAGCAGCAGACGGACTGGGGGGCGGTGGCGATCATCGCGGCAGGCCTCATCCTGCACATGAACCTTCTCAAGACGCTGGGCTTCGTGCCCGCGGCGGCAATCCTGTTCCTGAGCGTCGCCTTCGCCTTCGGCAGCCGGCGTTACCTGCGGGATGCGGCGATCGGGATCGGCCTTGCGGCCACCGCCTATTTTGCATTCACGCGGCTGCTTGGACTGCAACTGCCCGGCGGGCTGCTGGCGGGGCTGTTCTGATGGAAGCCTTTGCGGCCCTCATGGACGGTTTCGCGACGGCACTCACGCCGGTCAACCTCATGTGGTCTCTGGTCGGGGTGACGCTCGGCACGCTGGTTGGCATCCTGCCGGGGATCGGCCCGGCGCTCACCATCGCGCTGTTGCTTCCCATCACCCGCAATCTCGATCCGACGGGCGCCTTCATCATGTTCGCCGGGCTCTATTATGGCGCCATGTACGGCAGTTCCACGACATCGATCCTGTTGAACACGCCGGGCGAGTCGGGTTCGATCATCACAGCACTCGAGGGTAACCAGATGGCCCGGCGCGGCCGGGGCGCTGCGGCGCTGGCGACGGCGGCAATCGGCTCCTTCGTGGCGGGCACCATCGGCACGCTGTTACTGAGCTTCCTCGCCCCCTCATTCGTCAAGCTCGCCATCATGTTCGGGCCGGCGGAGTATTTCGCCCTGATGGTGCTCGCCTTCACGACGGTGTCGACGCTGCTTGGCGCCTCGGTGGTGCGCGGCATCGCCAGCCTCATGATCGGCTTGGCCTTCGGGCTTGCAGGCACGGATATTCTCACCGGTCAGCCACGGTTGATCTTCGGCTATCCCAGCATGCTGCGCGGCATCGACACGGTGGTTGTGGCCGTGGGCCTCTTCGCGGTGGGTGAAGCCCTCTACATGGCGTCGCGCCGTGACCTGCGCGCGGTGGTGATCCAGCCCATCCGTGGCTCCCTGTTCATGACGCGCGAGGAGTGGCGCCGGTCCTGGAAGCCATGGCTGCGCGGCACCTTCATCGGTTTCCCGTTCGGTGCGCTTCCCGCAGGGGGCACGGAAATTCCGACCTTCCTGTCCTACTTCACAGAGAAGAAGCTGGCAAAAAACCCGGAGGAGTTCGGCAAGGGCGCCATCGAGGGGGTGGCGGGGCCAGAAGCCGCCAACAACGCCGCGGTGGCGGGCGTTCTGGTACCTCTGCTTGCGCTCGGGCTGCCGACTTCGGCGACGGCGGCCATCCTGCTCGCCGCGTTCGAACAGTACAACCTGCAGCCCGGCCCGCAGCTCTTTTCATCTTCGGGCACGCTGGTCTGGGGGCTGATCGCGAGCCTCTACATCGGCAACGTCATGCTGCTGGTGCTGAACCTGCCGCTGGCCGGCCTGTGGGTGCGCCTGCTGAGGATACCCCAGCCTTTGCTCTATGGCGGGATCCTCGTCTTCGCAACGCTGGGTGTCTACAGTCTCAATAACTCCACCTTCGACCTGGTGCTGCTGTTCATCGTCGGTATCATCGGCTTCCTGATGCGGCGCTATGATTTTCCCGTGGCCCCGGCAGTCATCGGGCTGATCCTCGGTCCGATGGCGGAGGCGCAGTTCCGCCGCGCCATGACCATCTCGCAGGGAGACCCATCCGTCTTCGTCACCCATCCCTTGTCCCTGGCGCTGCTCGTTATCGCGCTGCTGGTCATCATCATGCCGCCGGTCCTGCGGCGGATGCGGCGGTAACGGGATGCTTCTGCCCGGCCTGGATGGTTGATTTTCCGCAGGGCAGGGAGATAAGCTTTCATTTGTGCTGGTGAATCCGGCGACAGACCGTGAGGGAGCCGCAAGATGGACGATAAGGACTTTGGCAGCGAGAACCGTGGCAACTGGGCCCCTGCGCGGCGCATATCTTACGGCCCTCTCCTGGCCTGGCCGTGGGATGTCAGGGCGGTGCTGAAGTGGTTCTTCGGCTATCCGGGTTTCCTGTTTCCCTGGACGATCCTCTACGCGGTTCTGGCGATCGTCATCTGGCAATGGCTCACGCCGCCGCTGGAGGTGATGCAGACGCTGTCACCAGGCTGGGTGTTGTTCATTCTTGCCCGCAACATGCTGCTTGCGCTTGCGGTCTACGGGGGCTGGCACCTCTGGCTCTATCGCTGGAAGCGGCAGGGCACGCAGTTCAAGTACAACAGGCAATGGCCGCGGGAACGCGCGCCCGGCTTCCTGTTCGGCAACCAGGTCCGGGACAACATGTTCCACACCCT
>CAIYXE010000143.1 GCA_903930095.1 uncultured Hyphomicrobiales bacterium | reverse complement strand
GGACAGGTCGTGGGTCACCTCGACGTCGATGACGGCGATGAGATTCTTGTCAGGGTCGAAGAGCGTGACATTGGTGGTTCCGAGCTTGCGGCCAAGAATATAAAGGGTTCGGTCGCTAAGGGCGTTGACGTCGGCGGTCTCTGGATCCCCCACCACCATCTCGCCGAACGGAACGGTCAGCCGGAAAGTTTCGGATCGGCCCGCCACGACCTTAAGGCGGGCAACCTTGTCTTCACTGGAAATCTTCAGGAGTGTCGCTGCGGATGCTGTCCTGGGAGACACGGTTTGCACCCCTGCAAACATCAGAAGCGCCAGCGCGGATGCGACTGCTGACACTGCGATGTATCTTGGTCGGACATTCTTTTTTCGTGTCATCGTCATCAATTTGCATCCAAGGGAACGGTGTATTCGGTGCCCTGAAGGCCCCGGAAGATGGTTATCTGCGCCGTGGTCGGAAGACTGTCCTCAGTGTCGGAAACATCAGGCTTTTCCTCGGTGCCCTCCTTCGCAACCTGGCTGGACTGCGCCTGCTTCATCTTGGCCTCGAGCTCCACCATGCGACGCTCGAGTTCCTTCTGAGACTCGCTCACCACCTCGCCAGGCTGAGACAGCGCAGCATTGGACACGAGTTCTGACTCCACGATGCGGCGGGCAGGCGCAGTGTCCATTGAGCCAGCTGGGCGAAGGGTGAAGGTCAGTCCACCAGTTGACTGCGCGAGCGCCAGCTTCTGGGCATCGACGGGTGTCAGCTCGACCGTGGCATTACTGCCATCGATCGGGGTACCGGTCTTTTCGTCAGCGTTCTGGTTGACCGCGAGGACGCGCACGTTCTGGAAAAGCACATCAATGCTCGGGACGCCATCCTTCTCACGCGTATAAAGCACATCTACGCGGTCACCGGGCAGCACGAAACCCGCAACGCTGGATGTGTCGCTTACGCGAATTGTTACGGCACGCATTCCCTCAGACACCAAGGATGAAAGGCTCGCACGAGAACCAGGGCCGGAAATCTTCCAGGCAAGGATCGGCTCGTTTGCGCTGATCGGGCTTAGCACGACACGGGTGCCGTCCTTGTTCATTTCGGCAGCGGACGCGAACGACCCCTCAGGCAGCGCTTCCTGCGGCCAGTCGATTTCACTCGTGACTTCGGGCGAAATCGCCTCGCCGAAGCGCAATTCCTTTTTGGCGACCAGGATTTTCTTCGTTTCGACCATCGCGGGTTGCGGTGTGACCTGCTGCGAAACTTCGACTTGCTGGTTCTCAAGCCATAGCTTGGCAATAACCACGGCGAGACCGCCGAACAGCAAAGCCACGAGGAGCATCAGGAGAGTGCTGGCACGCACAGGAAGCATCAGTTTAACACCCACTCAAAAACCGCAGACAGTCGATGAAACTGTAAAGTCTGCCGCAATCCATGAACCGCGGCAGACTATTTCAATCAGTAGATTTGGTGCGCTCCGAACGGACGCATCAGCACTTCGCCATCACGGAGTAGCACTGAGTTGTGTATTCAGACTCAACCACCGTGCGTTGGCCCACTGCCCTACCGTCGCCAACACTGCAATACCAACGGCAAGAATAACGCCCAGAAGAGCGGTGTACTCGATGAATGCAGCACCTTCCTGATCAACGTCGAAATCTATTGCGAATTTGATCAATGCGTTCATTTCGATAACTCCTCTGTCGTCACTCGTGGGCTCGCGCTTGGTGGCTGCGTCAGTCCGCCGAAGTCATTACGGAGCGGCGCTAAGCTGGGTGTTCAGGCGGAGCCAGCGAGCGTTTGCCCATTGACCCACAGTCGCGAGCACGGCGATGCCGACCGCAAGGATAACACCCAGAAGGGCGGTGTATTCAATGAACGCAGCGCCACTGTCGTCTTCGTTGAAGGCGCGGAAGAAGGAAGAAATCGTTTTCATTGTTGCAGTCCTCTTTCTCGTTACACAAAAATTATCAGAGCTTCCCCTGATGATAGGCTCACCTCGGAAATTCAAAAACGACGATGGTCTGACTTCGTTCCTGAATTAGTGGTATCTACTTAGAAATATCTATCACTAATCAGATGCTATGTCGAATCCTAGTCGCGCTTGAATTTTCCTAAACTAGCGGCGAAATCAACTTAAATCGCCGCTCTCGAAAAGGGATTTTCGCAATCCCTGGATGAAGAATGCAATTCAAGGTCTGCTCTCGGCTTCAGACTCTGAACCAGGCACGCCGACCTCCAATCGCAACACCGGATCAGCGACGCGGAGCCGTAAGTCACCATAGTGGGGGTTACATCAATTACAAATTGTCCCTCACTGCGTTCAACCAACATCTTGCACCGGAAAAGATCACGATAAACTTCATATCAGCAATTTAGCTCATGTAATAAGATGATCCTTGGGCAGGCAATAAACACATGCAGTCAGAGTTAACGACCCGGCCATTTCCACCTGTAGATCGTCTCCGCGTTATCTTGTGCGTGGTCGTGGTGTTGTTCAGTGTAGCCGTTGCCGTTGTCACGAGAGAGCTTCTGCTGGGCGAGCCTGACATTTGGTGGCACATCAAAACAGGAGAGTGGATCTGGAATCAGGGACGGTTTCCAACCACCGACCCCTTCTCCTACACCTTCGCTGGCCAACCATGGATTGCCAAGGAGTGGCTTTCACAAGTCCTCTATGCAGCAGCATATGCTATCGGAGGGTGGAATGCCCTCTTTTTAATGGCAACTCTGGCAATTTCACTTGCCGTGGGACTGCTCTATTGGGACGTCTCGGCTGTCATAAAGCCAAGCCTGGCCGCATCCGTGGTTCTTGTCTGTTTCCTGCTCACAAGCTCCGCCTTCACGATAAGGCCGCATCTCCTGACATTGCCCCTTCTGATCGTATGGACGCAGGAGTTGTTCAAGTCGTCGCTGAACAGACGTGCACCAAGCTATTTGCTGCTCATAGTCATATTGGTCTGGGCCAATCTCCATGCTGCTTTCACCATGGGTTTCGTCATCGCCTTCTTCGCATTCCTCGACTTTCTTGAAAACGATCGCCTGGCGAACAAAGGTGAACTTATCAAGTGGTTGGTGTTCCTCGTACTCTGCCCTGCGGTGACCCTGGTTCACCCGTACGGCTACCAAGCCATGATGATGACCTTGCTGGTCTTCCGTTCGACAGAGGGAAGCATTCCCGTCATCGAGTGGCAGCCATTCAACGCTCAGCAAGACTTCATCTACACAGCAGTCCTGTTGGGACTCATGTTTGCGACGATCACGTCCGGCTTCAAACTGGGGATGGCACGTTCGCTGCTGATTGTATTGTTCACCTATCTTTTCCTTAAGCACATGCGCTATGGCTTCTTTCTCTTCCCCGTCATAACG
>CAIYXE010000142.1 GCA_903930095.1 uncultured Hyphomicrobiales bacterium | reverse complement strand
GCCAACCGGCTGACCCAGTTGCTCAACCTGTTTCATGAAGCACATCGCTTGCCCCGGTTTCCGGTCGACGTGGCGTCCATCGCCATGGATGTGTCGCGGCAGTTCTTTCCCGGTGAGCCAATCACCATGGTCGAGGGATTGCCCCTTTCTCCCGGCGTGGAGGCGGCGCTCATGCCGAAGCGGGACGATTCGGGCGAGTGGGGCATCATCTACAACGACACGATCGCCTCGCGCGGCCGCCGCAACTTCGGCCTCGCGCATGAACTGGGCCACTACTTTCTTCACCGCCATCAACTCCGCGAGGGGCGCGAATGCTCCGGCCGCGACATGGGAGAATGGCGCAACGGCCGCCAGCGGACAGGTCACGAGATCATGGAGGCCGAGGCCAATGCCTTTGCCTCTTATCTGCTCATGCCGCTTGACGATTTCCGCGATCAGATGCGCGGCCGGCCGATCGACATCGACACCATGACCGCGATGTCCGAACGCTATGGTGTGTCGCTCACCGCCGCGATCCTCAAGTGGCTCACCATGACCGATCGGCGCGCCATGATCGTGTTCGCCAGGGATGGCATCATCGACTGGGCCTGGTCGAGCGCCCCCCTGCTCCGCTCCGGCATCTACTACGCCGCGCGGCAGGAACTGATCGGGCTCCCGGCGCGCTCGCTCGCGGCACAGGGCGTCGATCCCGAGACCGCCCGCAACGGCATGAACCATGCACCGGGCGTCTGGCCGGGACCCGATCCAGTGCACGAGATGACGGTGTTCTCACGCTCGAGCGAGGTCACCATCTCCCTGCTCCTTTACCCCGGCCGGTCCCCCACGGCGCGGGAGATGGCGGAGCTCGAGGAGGAACCCGTTCCCGATACCTTCGACAGGTTCATGGACGGCGGATCGCGCTGATTCGCGCGGGTCTCCCCGCCTCAGCCTCTGCCAAGGCACGTGTTCAGGTTCCGCAGATGTACGCAAACGTCCGAGCGGTTCGCCACTGTCTGTCAAGATATTGATATGCTTGTGTTTTTATGATTTTGCTGTAGCTTGTGGCCATCATTCACATCGCGAAACGTCGCCATGGCCGGCACCATATTGGATCCAGTCTCGGGTCCCAATTCCATTCCCCCTGACCGCATGACGCCGGAGGCGCGGTTCGCCGAGATCGGCCGCATCGTCGCGGCAGGCGTCATGCGTCGGACCACCTCGAAGTCCAGCGGTTTATCTGCGGCGGGCGGAGACAGTTCAGTGGACTTGGCCGTGCCGAAGAGTGGTTGTCGTCGCCGAAAGCGCATCCGCATCGGAGGACCACATGAAGGTTGACGCACGCAAGATACATTCACCCCAGACAGACGATACCGACCGAACGGTCCTCACGCGCCTCGCTGCCCTGAAGCGAATGTCGGTGAAGGAGATGAAGGCCGAATGGGTGACATTGTTTGGAGAGGCTGCGCCGAATAACAGCCGGATCTTCCTCGAGATCCGCCTCGGCTACCGCATCCAGGAACTGACCTACGGCGGTCCCGACCGCGAGACTCGCCGCATGCTCGATCTCCTCGCTGACGAGGTCGAAGGCGTGTCACGCCAAAAGAGCCAGATT
>CAIYXE010000141.1 GCA_903930095.1 uncultured Hyphomicrobiales bacterium | reverse complement strand
GACGTGATCCCCGAGAGCACCATCATCGCCGGAAAGGCCGACCTTGCCCTGACCACGCCTGACACCACGGTCAAGGCCATCGCGGAGCAGGGCGCCAAGTTCAAGATCATCGGCGCGCAGTACCAGAAGAACCCGATCGGGATCGTGTCGCTCGCCTCGAAGCCGATCAAGACGCCGCAGGACCTGGTGGGCAAGACGCTGGCGGTGCCGCCGGTGAACGTGATCTCGGTCGAGGCGATGCTGAAGCTCAACAACATCGACAGGGCGCAGGTCAACATCGTGCCTTATGCCTATGATCCCACACCGCTCATCAAGGGCGAGATCGACGCCTCGCTCGACTTCACCACCAATGTGCCCTTCACCATCAAGCAGGTGGGCCCCGAGGCTGTGTCCTTCCTGCTCTACGACTTCGGCTTCACCATCTTCAACGACACGGTGGTGGTGACGGAAGACACGCTCAATGCCAAGCGCAAGGAGCTGGTGTCCTGGCTGCGCGCCAGCCGCAAGGGCTGGGACGAGAACTTCGCCGACCCCGCCGCCTTCCCGCCCATGTGGGCTGACACCTGGTTCAAGGGCACGGGCCGCACGGTCGAGAACGAGATCTACTTCAACACCGCGCAAAAGCCGCTGATGGTGAATGAGGGCGGGATCTTCGCGATGTCGGAAGAGGCGATCGAGAAGAACATCAAGGCCCTGAGCGAGGTCGGCATCAAGGCAACCAGGGACATGTTCGACACCACACTCCTTGCGGAGATCTGATGGCGGGCGACCGGAGCATAAGCCTCCGGCAGGTCAGCAAGAGCTTCAGCGCGCGCGGTGAACGTTTCACCGCGCTCGACTCCGTCTCGCTCGACTGCGCGCCCGGCTCCTTCACGGCGCTGATCGGGCCTTCGGGCTGCGGCAAGTCAACGCTGCTGCGGCTGGCGCTCGGCCTCGAGGCGCCCGATTCGGGCACCGCCCTGATCGGCGGCGTGGCGCCTTCTGCTGCGGCGGCGTCCGGCACCACGGGCGTTGCCTTCCAGGACTCAGCCCTTCTGCCCTGGCGCAGTGTTGAAGCGAACATTGCGCTGCCGCTCGACGTTCTGGGAAAGAACCGTGCCGCGCATGCGGGGCGCATCGCGGAGCTGATCGCGCTGGTGGGGCTCAAGGGTTTCGAGAAGTCGCTGCCGGGCGAGCTTTCGGGCGGCATGCGCCAGCGCGTCTCGATCGCGCGGGCTCTTGTCACCTCTCCCGGCGTGTTGTTCCTCGACGAGCCCTTCGGCGCCCTCGACCAGATCCTGCGCCGCCAGATGAACATCGAGCTGCAGCGCGTCTGGTCCGAGTCGCGCGCGACCACGCTGCTGGTGACGCATGGAATCGACGAGGCGGTCTTCCTCGCCGACCGCATCGCCGTCATGCAAAGCAAGCCGGGCCGGATCGCCACCGTGATCGACGTTCCCTTTCCGCGGCCGCGGGAGAAGAGCCTGTTCACCGAGCCGGCCTTCCATGCGCTCAATGACGCGGTGGCCCGCGCGCTTCATGGTGCGTGAGCCCCACCGCCTGGCATGGGTCCGCAACCTCGTGGTGCTGCTGGCCGCGTGGGAACTGGCGGGGCGCTATGAGCTGGTGGCCTCCGGCGCGCTGCCCGCCCCCAGCGCCATACTGGCCCAGCTGTGGGCCGACAGGGGCGATTACCCGCCGCATGTGCTGGCAACGCTCAAGGCCAGCTTCCTCGGCTTCGTCATCGGCAATGCCGTGGCGATTGTCGCTGGCGCGCTGTTCGTGCTCTCGCCCATGCTGCTGCGCCTGTTCCGCGGTGTGAACATCGCAATCTTCGCGCTGCCGCCGATTGCCATTTCGCCGGTGCTGGTCCTGACCTTTTCCGGCATGACGCCGCGCGTCATCCTGGCGGCACTTGGCTGCTATTTCGCCACGATGACCGCCACCGTGCTGGGCCTGTCGCAGGCGGACCAGCGCAGCATTGACCTTGTCAGGGCCTATGGCGGCGGCCGCTGGGATGCGCTGCGGCTGGTGCAGTGGCGGAGCGCTCTGCCCGCAGTGCTTGGCGGCTTCCGGGTTGCCGCACCCGCAGCCGTGCTTGGCGCGATCCTTGCGGAGTTCGGCGGCGGCGGCCGCTTCGGGCTTGGTACCTATCTCCTGGGCTCGCTCGGCCGGGGCGATCCGGCGCGGCTGTGGGGCATCGGCCTGATGGCGACGCTGATCGCCGGGCTGGCCTATGCCGCCTTCGCGGCGATTGGCGCGCGGGTGACGGGCACGGCGCGTGCGGTGACGATCCCGGCGTCAGCGCCGGCCGCCGCGGAGCCAGGCGGCGGCCTGTTGCGCCGCCTTGCGATGATGCTGGCCGCAGCACTGCTGCCGCTGGCGCTATGGTGGCTGCTGCTGGCCTGGCTGGCGGTGCCCGAAATGATCGCCAAGACGCCGCTGGGCGTTGCCCAATATCTCTTTGCCTTGCCGGCCTCTGCGGAGGCGCAGGCGCGGCTGCTGGCGGCGCTGGCGGAAACCGTGCCGATCACGCTCGTGGGGCTGGCGGCGGGCCTGGCCTTCGCCTTTCTGCTGGCGCTCATCTGCGATGCCATGCCGGCGCTGGCCCGCAGCCTGATGCCGGTGGCGCTCGTGACCCAGACCATGCCGCTGGTGGCGCTGACGCCGCTTCTCGTCCTCATGCTGGGGCGCGGCACGGCGCTGACGCTCTGGGTGACGATCTCCGTCACATTCTTTCCTGCCTTCGTCACCATTGCGCAGGGCATGACGATGGTGCCGCGGGCCGCACTGGACTTACCGCGCGCCTATGGCGCATCGCGCTGGCAGGCGCTGTACCTCGTCTCCATACCGGCATCGCTTCCCTATCTCTTCGCCGCGGCGCGGCTGGCGGCGCCGCGCGCCCTGCTTGGCGTCATGATCGCGGAATGGCTCGCCACCGGAAAGGGCCTCGGCAATTTGCTGAACCAGAGCCGGGGATATCTTGACTATGGCATGATCTGGACGGTGGCCGCCGTATCGGTGCTGATTGCGGTTGCCTTCCATCAATGTGTGGTCATGATCGAACGCTGGGTTCTGCCGCGGCTCGGCATGAGAACCACGGAGTAGGTCTGATGAGCACAAAGCTTCAACACGCCATTCTTCAGGGCCAGGGACAGGAACCAGCCGACCTCGTGCTGAAGGGCGGACGGTTCTTCGACCTGGTGAGCGGCGATCTCGTCCTGTCCGACATCGCCATCACCGGTGACCGCATCAGCGGTACCTTCGGGGACTATGCCGGCCGCCGCGAGATCGACATCACGGGCAAGACGGTGGTTCCGGGCTTCATCGATACCCACCTCCACATCGAGTCATCTCTGGTCACGCCGCATGAGTTCGACCGCTGCGTGCTGCGCCACGGCATCACCACCGCGATCTGCGATCCGCATGAGATCGCCAATGTGCTGGGCGCGGAGGGCATCCGCTTCTTCCTCGACAGCGCGATGGCCACCGTGATGGACCTGCGCGTGCAGCTGTCGAGCTGCGTTCCCGCCACCCATCTCGAGACCTCGGGTGCGGCACTGTCAGCTTCCGACCTCGCGCCCTTCATGGATCATCCCAAGGTGATCGGCCTTGCCGAGTTCATGAACTTTCCGGGTGTTCTGGCGCTGGACCCCGGCGCACTCGAGAAGATCGCGCTGTTTGCGGGCCGCCACATCGACGGGCATGCGCCGCTGCTGCGCGGCATGGCGCTCAATGGCTATCTCGCCGCCGGCATCCGCACCGACCACGAGACGACGAGTGCGGCCGAGGCGCTTGAGAAGCTCTCCAAGGGCATGCACATCCTGATCCGCGAGGGCTCCGTGTCGAAGGATCTTCATGCGCTGATCCCGATCATGACGGAGCGCAACTCGGCCTTCATCTCTCTGTGCACGGATGACCGCAATCCGCTCGACATCGCCGAGGAGGGCCACCTCGACTTCATGATCCGCACCGCCATCGCCGAGGGTGTTGACCCGCTGACGGCCTACCGCGCGGCAAGCATTTCGGCTGCGCGCGCCTTCCGGCTTCATGATCGTGGCCTGGTGGCGCCCGGCTGGCGCGCCGATCTCGCCGTGCTCGACGATCTCGATGCATGCCGGGTGGCGCAGGTGATCTCGGCGGGCCGGGTGGTGACGGATGCGCTCTTCGATGCGCGCCCGGCGGTGAAGCCGGTGGGCTATGGGAGTGTCAAGTCCTCACCCGTCACGGCGGAGGATTTCCGCATCGCGGGCACCGGCAAGGCCTTTTCCGTGATCGGCGTGCTGCCTGGCAAGATCATCACCGATCATCTCAAGATGGACCTTCCGGTGCGTGATGGCCTTGTCCAGTGCGATGCGGCGCAGGATGCGATCAAGGTGGCCGTGGTGGAGCGCCATGGCATCAACGGCAATATCGGCCGCGGCTTCGTCAATGGCTTTGGGCTGCGTCATGGCGCCATCGGCTCGACCGTGGGGCATGACAGCCACAACATCTGTGTGGTCGGCGCCAGCGACGCGGACATGGCGGTGGCCGTCAACCACCTGCGCGCGATGGGCGGCGGCTTCGTCGTCGTGCGCGACGGCAGCGTGCTGGCCGAACTGTCGCTGCCGATCGCCGGGCTGATGAGCGATGAACCCTTCGAGACGGTGCGCGACAGGCTCATTCCCCTGCGCGAGGCGGCACGGTCGCTCGGCACCGTGCTGCCGGAACCCTTCCTGCAGGTCGCCTTCCTGCCTCTCCCTGTGATCCCGCATCTCAAGATCAGCGACCGCGGGCTGGTCGACGTGGACAGCTTCTGCCTGATGTGACGGGCAGGGATGCATCGTTGCCAGGCTCGCTGCTGAGCTGTTCACTCAAGCCCTCGCGCAAGATCAATTGCTTACCCGCTCGCCGGAGGGCGCTCGCGCCGGGGTGCGGCGGGCGGCTCCGTGCCGAGCTCGCGCGCGAAGCGGTGGGCGGAGTAGACGGCATCGGCGACAGATGAGGGCTGCAGGCAGTCGCCCACGCGGTGAAGCCCGAAGGCATGTGCGGCAGCGGAGAGTTCGCGGTGGAGACGGTCCTCCGGAAGGCGGCCGGTGACGAGGACCAGCGTGCCGCAGGACAGATCGCTCTCGCGGCCCGAGGCGGTGCAGGCAAGCCGCAGGCTGTCCTTTTCATGCGCCAGCAGCAGGCGGTTGGGGAGGAGTCTCACGCCCAAGTCATGCAGCCTTGTGTGCAGGAAGGCCATCTCGTCGGTCATCGCCGTCCAGGCCGAGACGGAGGCATGCGGCGTCACCACGGTCACGGCGTGGCCGGCGCGGGCGAGCTGTTCGGCCAGCGCGCCACCCATGAAGTAATGCTCGTCGTCATAGATCACCACATCGCCGCCCACCTTCTGGCCGGCGAAGACATCGTCCGGCGTCAGTGCCCGGGGCAGGGCAAGCGGTGTGAGGCTCGTGACGCCGATGCCATCCCGCCGCCAGCGCGCGCCGGTGGCGAGCACCACGTGATCGCTGCCGAAGGCTTCGACGTCGGCCGCCGTCATCTCGCTTGCCGGGAAGACGGTGACGTTGGGCAGTTTGGCGATCATGTGCTGGCGCCAGTCGCGCACGCGGATCCATGTGGCGAGGCCGGGAAGGGCGCTCTCATGAAGAAGGCGGCCGCCAAGCTTCGGCGCGCGCTCGGCCAACGTCACCTCAAGGCCGCGGCGGCCGAGGCTAAGTGCTGCCTCGAGGCCCGCCGGGCCCGCACCCACCACCAGCGCCTTCTCGCGGCGGGGATAGGCGGCGATGCGCTCCGGGTGCCAGCCGCGGCGCCATTCCTCGGCAATCGTCGGGTTCTGGGTGCAGCGCAGGTGTGCTGCCTCGTTGTTGGCGGCACGGCAGATGTTGCAGCCGATGCATTCGCGGATCTCATCCGCGCGGCCGTCACGGATCTTGGCGGGCAGGAAGGGATCGGCGATTGAGGGGCGCGCCGCGCCGATGAAGTCCTGGATGCCGCGGCGGATCTGGCTCACCATCACATCCGGCGAGGTGAAGCGGCCGACCGAGACGACGGGCTTCGTGGTGAGTTGCTTGACGAAGGCCACATGCGGCTCCTGGTAGCCTTCGCCGCTGAAGCGGGCCGACTTGCTGTCATTGCCGAGCGCGCCCGCGACGTTCACGTCCCAGAGGTCCGGGAGTTCGGCCAGCATGGCGATGACATCGCGCCCCTCGGCCTCCGAGGTGATGCCGGACGGGCCGCTCAGCTCATCCACCGCCAGGCGCACGGCGACGGCGCAGGTGCCGCCCACCGCATCCACCGTGTCCTCGATCATCTCGCGCAGCAGGCGCACGCGGTTCTCCAGGCTGCCGCCATAGGCATCGCCGCGCTGGTTGTGGCGGCGCGACAGGAACTGGAAGGGCAGGTAGTCATGCCCGGCATAGACATAGACGATGTCGAATCCGGCGCGCCTTGCCCGCTCCGCCGCCGCGCGCTGCCAGCCGCGGAAGGCCCTGATGTCCGCCAGGTCCATGGCGCGCGCCGTGGTCGGCAGGTGGTACATGGCGGGAACCGCCGACGGCGCAAGCCCGGGGAGGCGCGTCATGCGGTTGGCGGCATGCGAGCCGCCGTGCCAGAGCTCGACGCCCGCGAGGCTGCCGTGGGCGTGGATCGCATCTGCCGTGCCAGCCAGTGCCCGGACATCGTCCTCGTCCCACAGGGTAAGATAGCCGAAGGGAGAATCGTCCGAGGACGGATGAATAGAGCAATACTCGGTGCACACGACGCCCCAGCCGCCCTCCGCCTTGATGGCGCGCAGCGCCGCCCCGGCCTGCGGCCGCTGCCAGCCCAGCCCCGCCGCATGCGGCGTCTGGTAGAAGCGGTTCGGCGCGGTGACGGGGCCGATCCTCACCGGCTCGAAGAGAATATCGTAGCGATTGTCCCGGGCCATCGTGGTTTTCCGTTATTGAACGGACGTACAATAGAGATGTGAAAAAAGCGCGGTCAATGGGCGATGATGGCCGTAAAGGCTGATGATTGACGCTGTTTCGAGATTTCCTGTACGTATGTTCAACAACAGGGGTCGTTCATGGTGGCCGTGCGCAGGGCGCGTGCGAACATGCCGAAGACAACGGCGCGGTCCAGATCTGAGCGCATGACGCCGGGCTTGCAGCGTCACGCTGGACAGCGACGAGGCCGCTACCATCCTCATCCCGCTGGCCGCCGTGCTGGCCTGCGGGTGAGCACGGGTTTGATCTGCATCATCGGCAGCAGGCGCGTGGCTGGGCTAGTGTCGCGGCACTGAGGGAGGATCGCTGCCATGCTGAACAGGCGCTACAGGAAGCTGACCGGGCTCCATGCCGGCCATGTCTATGAGGTCAAGGCCCCGGCGAATGAAATGGATTCGCCCATGCGGTGGTCGCTGCAGAGCGAGACGGACGCCGAGCAGAAGCTGATCGTCGCGGAGGATGAGCTCTCCAACCCGTCGCGCTGGCAGCCGGCAGGCTGAACGCTCTCAGACGTCCTTCATGAGCCGCAGCGCGTCGTAGATCGCGGCGTGGGTGTTGCGGGCGGCCACGGCGTCGCCGATGCGGTAGAGGCGGAAGCCTGGCGGGCCGCCGTTCATGGTCTGCGGGCGGCCCTCGATGAGGGCGTCGTAGTCGACAGCACCGAGATTCTCCGACAGGGGCTTCAGCGCGAAGTAGAGGTCGGCCAGGGGCTGCGTGCCGTTGTTCACCACGATCTGGTCGACGTGGCGCTCCTGGCGGAGGCTTTCCATATAGTCCGAGCCGACGATGGCCTTGAGGCGGTTGCCGTCGCGCTCGGCCGCGATGAGCTTGTAGGTGACGGTGAAGGTGACCGCCTTGTCCTGCAGTGCGCGCATGTAGGGCACCAGGTTCATGCCCATGACCTCGGGCGCGAAGCTGCGGTCGGGTGTCATCACCTCGACGGTTGATCCCGCCTCGGCGAGGAATTGCGCGGCCTGCATGGCCGTGTGATCGCCCGCATCGTCAAAGAGCAGCACGTTGGCGCCCGGCTTCACGTCGCCCGAGAGGATGTCCCAGGCGGAGACGGTAAGGTCGTTGCCGGCCTCGAGCATGTCCTTTTCGGCCAGCCCGCCGGTGGCGATGATGACGACGTCGGGGTTTTCCGCCAGCACGTCCGGGGCCTCGGCATAGGTGTTGAAGCGGAAGGCGACATCGCGCGCGGCGCATTGCGCCATGCGCCAGTCGATGATGCCGATCATCTCGGCGCGGCGCTTCGTGCGCGCGGTGAGGCGGACCTGGCCGCCGGGCTCGCCCGCTGCCTCGAAAACGGTGACGCAGTGGCCGCGTTCGGCTGCGACGCGTGCCGCCTCGATGCCTGCGGGGCCTGCGCCGACGACGACCACGCGCCTGGCCTGGGCAGCGGGGGCGATGACATGCGGCATCGTCTCCTCGCGTCCCGTCGCCGGGTTGTGGATGCACAGCGCCATGCCGCCCTGATAGATGCGGTCAAGGCAATAGGTGGCGCCGACGCAGGGGCGGATGTCCTGCTCGCGGCCTTCCATGATCTTCCTGACGATGTGCGGATCCGCCATGTGGGCGCGCGTCATGCCCACCATGTCGAGCTGGCCCGTTGCGATGGCGTGGCGGGCGGTGGCGACATCGGGAATGCGCGCGGCGTGGAAGGTGGGCATGCCAACTTGCGTGCGGATATGCCCCGCGAAATCGAGATGCGGGGCAGAGCGCATGCCCTGAACGGGGATGACGCCGGTGAGCGCCGCGTCGGTATGGATGCGGCCCTTGATGATGTTGAGGAAGTCGACGAGCCCCGAGG
>CAIYXE010000140.1 GCA_903930095.1 uncultured Hyphomicrobiales bacterium | reverse complement strand
GCGGTTGATGCCTTCGATGCCAAGGCCGATGCGCTTTCCGTGCTCGAAGCCGCAGGCGCTGCGGTGGCCACGCTTCAGGTCGCCGCAGGTGCGCCAGAATGGTTCCACCCGGGCCGCTCCGGCACCATCCAGATGGGACCGCAGAACAAGCTCGGCTTCTTCGGCGAAATCCACCCGCGCGTACTGGCGGCGATGGACGTGAAGGGGCCGCTGGTGGCTTTCGAGATCATTCTCAACGCCATCCCCGCCGCAAAGCAGAAGGGCGCCACGCGCCCGCCACTCGTCACCTCGGACCTGATGACCGTGAAGCGCGACTTCGCCTTCGTGGTCGATGACGCGGTCGAGGCCGAAAAACTGCTGAAGGCTGCGAAGAGCGCTGACCGCGTGCTGATCGCCGACGTCAGCGTCTTCGACCTCTACAAGCTCGAGGGGGGCAAGACATCGCTCGCCATCGAGGTGACCTTGCAGCCCAAGGACAAGACGCTGACGGAGCCCGAGATCGAGGCGGTTTCGGCCAAGATCGTGCAGGCGGTGAGCAAGGCAACGGGTGGAACACTGAGGAGCTAGGCGATGCACAAGGCCGGCAGCCGCAACGTGCTTGCAGACCTGAAGGCCCACCTCAAGAAGGGCGCGCCAACCGACATGCGGCGCGCCTTCGAGCGTGATCCGAAGCGCTTCGCTTCGTTTTCGGCCAAAGCCGATGACCTGCTGCTCGACTATTCCAAATGCGCGGTGAATGCCCGCACCATGAAGCTTCTCGCCGCACTCGCCAAGGCGTGCGGCGCCGGAGCCAAGCGGGACGCCATGTTCGCGGGCGCCGTCATCAACACCACCGAGGGCCGCGCGGTGCTGCACACGGCACTCCGGAACCGCGCCAACACCCCGGTGATGGTGGCTGGCCGAGACGTGATGCCGGATGTCAACGCCGTGCTCGCCGCCATGGCGCGCTTCGCGGCGGAGATCCGCGCCTCGAAGATCACCGACGTCGTCAACATCGGCATCGGCGGCTCTGACCTGGGCCCTGCCATGACCACGCCGGCGCTTAGCACCTATCACGATGGGCCTCGCCTTCACTATGTTTCCAACGTCGACGGCGCGCATATCGCCGACACCTTGAAGGTGCTCAAGCCCGCGACCACACTGTTCCTCATCGCGTCCAAGACCTTCACCACCATCGAAACCATGACCAACGCGAAGACCGCGCGGAAATGGATCGCGGATTCGCTGGGTGAAAAGAAGGTGGGCAATCACTTCGCCGCGATCTCCACCGCCATCGACAAGGTGAAGGCCTTCGGGATTTCGGAGGAACGCATCTTCGGCTTCTGGGACTGGGTGGGTGGCCGCTATTCGATCTGGTCGGCCATCGGCCTGCCGCTGATGATTGCCATCGGGCCTGAGAATTTCATCCGCTTCCTCGAGGGCGGCCATGCGATGGACCGCCATTTCCAAGAGGCGCCGGTGCTTGAGAACTTGCCCATGCTCATGGGCCTGCTCGGCGTGTGGCATCGGAACATTTGCGGCTATCCCTCGCGCGCCATCATCCCTTACGACCAGCGCCTGTC
>CAIYXE010000139.1 GCA_903930095.1 uncultured Hyphomicrobiales bacterium | reverse complement strand
GGCGGTGCGGTTGCTGCGCCTACGGGCAAGCGCCTGGCTGAATCTCAAAGCTCTTCCGGTGGTGCAGTTGCTGCGCCTGCTGGCAAGCGCCTGGCCGAATCCCAAAGCTCTTCCAAGTCAGGCACCGGCGCGAAAGCTCCTGTTCTTCACACGGCAACCTCCCATGCCGCGAAAGAAAAGCAAGGCAAAGTAGCCCCGACTGCTGGACCTGCTGAAGAAAGTCAGAGAGAAGAAGCAAATGAACAAGAAGAAAGCTCTGACGAAGAATGGTCGATCAGCCGCATCCACAGCGTCAAAGACATTATCATGAGGCGCCACGAAGCCCAAAGGAACGGCCACAGTTCAGCGGGACCAGATGAAGGAGGCCCAGACTTCCTAAGTTACAATGAGCACAAATACCGTGTCATGATTCGACACTGGGAGAACACTTACGATGGTGTGCGTGGCTCCGACCGCTCCCTTACACCTCGCACTGCAGATCAGATTGACCAGCTTATCGGCCTCGTAGTCCACGACTGCAGACAATGCTCGAACATGCGGATTGCGCGTCAGAAGAAAGAATTGGACGACTGTGAAAGAAGAAAGCAATACCTCAACGACTGGTTCATGCGATACACCCATCGCCTGACCGCCAGCGAGTATGAAACCGATGATGGCCATGAAGCTGAAACGATTTGCTCTAAATGCCGCTTGCCTGGAGGGCGGCGTGGCTTCATGGGCAAACAAGGGCCCTACGGTGACCCTTCCGACAAGGATGAGCTTCGCAACTGTGAAGGTGCTGACTGCAAGCGTGCCTATCACCTTGGTTGTGCCGGATGTCCCGTAAGAGATACGGCTGACATGCGCAGGCAATACAATTTGCCTGTCGATATCCCCCTCACCTTTGGCAGACGCCCCGAACCGTGCCTCTGCTCCCACTGCTGGTCCACCGCCGGCCGCAAACAGATTGACCACGAGCGCAAACTTCTTGGTGAAGAACGTAAGAGGCTGGAACGAGTGGCGCAGGGTCTCGAACCCGCCACCAAGAAGCACAAAGGAGCTGCCGGAGGCTCGACCACTTCCACATCTGAAGCATCAGTAAATTCTCTCCAGTATTCGTCTGCCTCTGCGCGCTTCGTTGCTGCCGTACTCGATGAGGACGCTGCCGCGACCGCCGCCGCCTCCCGAGAGCAGACTGCCCCCTCCCTCCTCCAGCTCATCCAGAGAAGCATGAGTGAAACACTACCGAATTCCAGTGATCTTTGGATTGAACGACTGATCGAGGCTGGAGGCGGCCTGCCTAGTGCCAGTGATGAGAACGAATTCACTACTGAAAATTCGTTTCAATCCAGTGATATGGAATCCTTCGCTCATCTAGAGGAGTTGGTGCGCAAGCTAGAGAACAAATACTGTACTCCAGAAGATGGAACGGCTCAAACTGAACAACCACGGCATACTCCGCAGCCAAGAACAGGCAAAGTGCAGGAGTTATTTGCACCTATTGGACCAGAAGGCCATGATCTCGCCATCCATAATGAGCCGGGTCAAGAACCCATTCCAATTTCAATCTATAATGCCAGCAAAAGACTGCTGGGAATTTCAGCCAAGCACGGCCCCGAAGGGCTACCTGAACGAATGTACGCTAATGTTCGAAAGTATTCTGTTGCTGTTATTCAGCAAGAATCCGGCGCTGAAGACCAGCTTCAGATCCAACGCTGCCTGAACAACATGCTGGACATTCACTGTGAATTCCTATCAGCAATTGAAACAACGGCTGAACAGTTCAAAGTTCAGAAGGAACACCTTCAAGCCTTTATTGAATCGCAGTTTCCAGCTGCTGACAGAGAAGAGTTCTGGTCGAAATGTTCTCTCGGTTATGAGCGATGCAGAGCAGAAGCAAACGCAGCGGCTCAACTCTACATCAGTCAGCAAACAAGCGCAAGCGAGAGACGAAGCCTTTATTTCTACAAAGACAACATGAAAAAGTACGGGATCCCCGAACAAGCGATGGAGGCCTCTATCTGCGACATTCAGGCCCTGGAAACAACATTCAGAAACAAGTCAAAAGAACAACAAGCAGCTCTGTACATTTCAATGGACAGACACAACGAATTAGCCCAAGCTCAGAATACGGCAGAGCAACAAGCCCCTGAAACGAGTGGTCACGGCAGCCCTCAACAGCTGAACGCTCCAATGCCTTCTACACTGAGCGAGCAAGCCCCTGGGCAAGGATGGGGTCAGCCAGCTAGACAACGTGATCCAACTGCGGCAATGGAGCCCCAAAACATACCGGCAAGCATGCTTGAGACGCCGCCAGTCCCTGGCCTTGTAGCAGCGTTCGAAGCTCCAGCCTTTATCAGAACTGATGATGGCCGTCAGTTCACGCAACAAGAAAGAGAGCAATTAGCGCCAAGCAATGCGTTGCAAAACCTACAAGCGACCCCAAGGATGACAGCCACCGGAAACCTGCAAAATGCAATCACCGTGACGTCTGTGAGTGACGCCGCGGGAGCCTCAGCCACACACCTGGTCG
>CAIYXE010000138.1 GCA_903930095.1 uncultured Hyphomicrobiales bacterium | reverse complement strand
AGGCCACGGCCTGGCCCACGCGCGAGACGGGAATGGAATCGCTCGGCCCCACTGGCTTGTAGTGATCGCGGATGGCGTCGGCCACGTCCGGATCGACACCCTGGTCAAGCGCGTAGTAGCGGCCCATGAGGCCCTGGAGCTCCGGGAACTCGCCCACCATGCCGGTGACGAGATCGGCCTTTGACAGGCGCGCGGCGAGCATCGCCTTCTCTGCATCGGCGCCGATGGTCCTGGCGATCTCGGCAGCAAGTCTTTCGATGCGCGTGACGCGCTCTCCCTGGCTCCCAAGCTTGGCATGGAAGGTAATCGCGTCGAGCTTGCTTGCCCAGTCGGACAGCTTCGCCTTGCGGTCCTGATCCCAGAAGAAACGGGCGTCCGACAGCCTCGCGGCGATGACCTTGTTGTTGCCTTCGATGATGGTCCGGCCGCCATCCCTGGCGACGAGATTCGACACCAGCAGGTAGCGGTTCGCCAGCCGGCCCGTCATGGCGTTGCGGAGCGCGAAGCATTTCTGGTGGGTCTTGATCGAGGTGGCAATCACCTCCGGCGGCACGCTGAGGAAGCTTTCATCGAAGCTGCCCATGAGCACGACCGGCCATTCGACGAGGCCTGCGGTTTCCTTCAGCAGGCCTTCGTCCTCGATCAGTTCGAGGCCCTGCGCGAAAGCGAGATTGCGGGCTTCGGTGCGGATCGTCTCCACGCGGGCCGCGGCATCGACGATGACGAATGCGCGCGACAGCTTCAGCGCGTAATCCTCAAAGCGGCGGACCTCGATCGATTGAGACCCCATGAAGCGGTGGCCGCGCGTGGTGTTGCCGCTGCGGATCCCCTCGATCTCGAAGGGCACCACCTCACCGTCGAAAGTGCAGATGATGGAATGGAGCGGGCGCACCCAGCGCAAGGACCCCGAGCCCCAGCGCATCGACTTGGGCCAGGGGAACTTGCGGATCGTGTCCGGCACGATCTCCGCGATGATCTCGGTTGCCGCGCGGCCGGGCTTGCGCATCACGGCGAGGTAGAACTGGCCCTTCTTGTCGTCCTGCACCTTGAGCTGGTCGAGGCTCAAGCCGGTGGATTTGAGAAAGCCGTCGATGGCGGGCTGGGGGGCGTCAGTGCGGGGGCCTTTGCGCTCCTCGTTCACATCCGCTGCCTTGGCGTCGAGGCCTTCGATGGAGAGCACGAGGCGGCGCGCGCCACCATGGGCCTGGGCGCCCTCATAGGTGAGGCCCTGCCCGACCAGCGCATTGGTGACGATCTGGCGCAGGTCATCCGCCGCCTTCTGCTGCATGCGGGCGGGGATTTCCTCAGAAAACAGTTCGATCAGCAGTTCAGGCATCAGGGAGCTCCGGACGGAGCCCGCGATTAGCAGCCCCGCCGGGGATTGTCACGCCTTGCAACCTCGTCTTCTCCCGCTTCAGCGGGAGAAGACCGGACCCGTTGCAGAGCAACGGGGAGATAAGGGGAAGTGATACGTTGCGGGTGGTTTCGGAACTCGCGGCCCCTCACCTACCCCAACTTCGTTGGGGCCCCCTCCTCTCCCGCTTTGCGGGAGAGGACGCCTCAAAGGGCCTTGTGCGAGCCGTCGCAGAAGGGCTGGCCCTTGGTGGCCTTGCAGCCGCAGAAGAACTTGCGGCCCGAAGCCTCCGCCGTCCACTTCACCGGCGTGAAGGCGGTGCCCTTGTGGGAGCCGTCGCAGAAGGGCTGGCGCTTGGACTGGCCACAGGAGCACCACCAGTAATCCTTGCCGGCCTCTACTTCGACGGGGATGGGCGCGTTCTGTGCGGCAACCGGATCTGACATGTCGTCTCCTCAAAAATATAATGGCTGGGTTACGTAGAAACCGGCGGAGCGGTTTGCCGGGAGCAGCACCAATCCCCGGTCGCTAGAGCATGATCCGCAAAAGTGGAAACCACTTTTGCGCCAAGATCATGCTCAAGCAATTGATCTTGCGCGAGTTCTTTTCGACCAGGTGATT
>CAIYXE010000137.1 GCA_903930095.1 uncultured Hyphomicrobiales bacterium | reverse complement strand
CCAGGACGATCAGTTGCTGAAGATTGCTGTCAAGGTTCATCGAACATCAACCGTTCAGGGACTCGGCCTTTTCGAGGGCGTCGGCAAGACGGGCGTCCTCGCCGAAGTAACGCGCCCGGTCCCAGAAGTGTGGCCGCGCGATGCCCGTCGACCGGTGCTGGCCGATGATCTTGCCATTCGCGTCCTCTCCCATGATTTCATAGACGAAAAGGTCCTGCGTGATGATCACCTCGCCTTCCATGCCGATCACCTCGGTGACATGGGTAATGCGGCGGGACCCGTCGCGCAGCCTTGACGTCTGAATGATAACGTCGATCGAGCCGCAGATCATCTCCTTGATGGTCTTTGACGGAAGCGCGAAGCCACCCATCGTGATCATCGATTCGAGGCGCTGCAGAGCCTCGCGCGGGCTGTTGGCGTGGAGCGTTCCCATCGACCCGTCATGACCGGTATTCATGGCCTGAAGCAGGTCGAAGGCCTCGGGCCCGCGGACTTCGCCGACGATAATGCGCTCGGGCCGCATGCGCAGGCAGTTCTTCACCAGGTCGCGCATGGTGATCTCGCCCTCGCCCTCGAGGTTGGGAGGCCGCGTCTCGAGCCTGACGACATGGGGCTGCTGCAATTGCAGTTCGGCTGCGTCCTCGCAGGTGATCACCCGCTCATCGAGGTCGATGTAGCCGGTGAGACAATTGAGGAGCGTCGTCTTTCCCGAACCCGTGCCGCCCGACACAAGGACATTGCAGCGAACGCGGCCGATGATCTCGAGGATCGTCGCACCCTCCTTGGTGATGGAGCTGAACTTAACAAGGTCCGGCAGCCTCAGTCGGTCCTTCTTGAACTTGCGGATGGTGAGCGTCGGCCCGTCGATCGCCAGCGGCGGAACGATGACGTTGACGCGTGAGCCGTCGAGCAGGCGCGCGTCGCAGATCGGGCTGGCCTCGTCGACTCTTCGGCCGATCTGGCTCACGATGCGCTGGCAGATGTTAAGGAGCTGGGTATTGTCGCGGAAGCGAACACCCGTTTTCAGCACCTTGCCGCCCACTTCAATGAAGGTGGTGTTGGCGCCGTTCACCATGATGTCCGCGATGTCGTCGCGTGCCAGAAGTGGTTCAAGCGGACCAAAGCCAAGCACGTCGTTGCAGATGTCCTCGAGCAGTTCCTCCTGCTCGGCAACCGACATCACCACTTCCTTGAGCGTGATGATCTCGTTGACGATGTCCTTGATCTCCTCGCGGGCCGCGCCGCGGTCGATCTGGGCGAGCTGGGTCAGGTCGATGGCGTCGATGAGCGCATTGAAGATAGTGCTCTTGATGTCGTAGTAACTGTCGGACTTACGCAGTGCCGTCTTCGGCTCGAGACTGCCGGTGATCGACTGTGCTGTGGCGGCCTGCCTGACCGCGGGCGAGACCGGCGGGAGCTGCCCGGTAGGCGCTGCCGGCGGAATCGAACCCGGCCGGGCAGCAAGAGGCATATCCGGCCGCGGCACGTCCTGCGGCGGAATGCCAGGCGATGATTCCGCCGGCCCGGGCGATGGCAGCGACGGGCGTGGAGGGTTTTCACCGGAACGCTTTCCGAACATCATTTCTTCCTCGGAAGGGACAGTTTCTTCATCAGCGCGGCCGTGAGAGAGCTTTTCTGCACCGCCTTATCCGCCTTATCCGCCTTATCCGTCCTCACCAATTGCTGAACCAGTCCGGACATGGCGGCGGCCGTCTTCGACTTTGGCGCAACTTCGAAGACCATCTGCCCATTGCTCTGGGCCACACCGAAGCTCTGCGCGTCATAGGGGATGATAACAGTCACCGGCACGCCAACGGCCTTGCCGAAATCCGCCGCAGAAATCTCCGGGCGCTTGGGCACGCCAGTCTGATTAAGGATCAGCATGGGTGGCGCATCATTCGGGCGGCCGGCCTTGAGAGTGTCGACCAGGCTCCTTGCGTTGCGCAGGCTCGGGAGATCGGGTGTGGCGGTGATGATAACCTGATCGGCCTGCATCAGCGTGTATTTCACCCACGGCGCCCACAGGGCGGGAAGATCGATAACCGTGACCGGAACGCTGGCGCGAAGGGCCGTCAGGATGGACTCGACTGCGGCGGGCTCGATCTGGAATTCTCGCTCCACTCCCCCCGGACCGCCGAAGATGCTCAGCTTCTCGCCGGCCTTCGTCAGCATCCGCTCCAGCAGTGTGGGGTCCACGCGGTCAGGCTGG
>CAIYXE010000136.1 GCA_903930095.1 uncultured Hyphomicrobiales bacterium | reverse complement strand
GCCGTCCGGATCTTCCTTCTTGATGGCGCGGAAGGCCGTGGGCGCGGTGAACAGGGCGGAGACGCCATATTCCGCGATGATGCGCCAGAAGGTGCCGGGGTCCGGGGTGCCGACGGGCTTTCCCTCGAAGAGGATGGTCGTGGCGCCCTGCAGCAGCGGCCCATAGACGATGTAGGAGTGCCCCACGACCCAGCCCACGTCAGAGGCTGCCCAGTACACTTCGCCGGGCTTGATGTCGTAGATGTTCTCCATCGACCACCTGAGCGCCACCATGTGCCCGCCATTGTCGCGCACCACGCCCTTGGGCTGTCCGGTGGTGCCGGACGTATAGATGATGTAGAGAGGGTCGGTGGCCTTCACCGCGACGCAATCGGCCTTGCGGCCGAAGCCCCTGGCCACGCGGCAGATGTCTTCCCAGTCGTGATCGCGCCCGGCGGCGAGTTCCGCCGTCATCTGCTCGCGCTGGAACACCACGCAGGACTCTACCTTGTGCGCGGCGATTTCGAGCGCCTGGTCGAGCAGCGGCTTGTAGGCGATGACCCGTCCCGGCTCGATGCCGCATGAGGCGGTGAGAATGGCCTTCGGCTTGGCGTCGTTGATGCGGGTGGCAAGCTCCGGCGGCGCGAAACCGCCGAACACCACCGAGTGGATGGCGCCCAGCCTGGCGCAGGCCAGCATGGCGAACAGCGCCTGGGGAATCATCGGCATGTAGAGGATGACCCTGTCACCCTTGCGGATGCCGAGGTCCTCCAGCGCCGCGGCGAGGGTGGCGACCTCCTCCAGCAGATCGTTGTAGGTGAACTTAGCCTTCCTGCCGGTGATCGGACTGTCATAGATCACCGCCAGGCGCTCGCCATGGCCCGCTTTCACATGGCGGTCCACGGCGTTCCAGCAGGTGTTGCAGTCCGCCCCCACGAACCAGCGGTCAAGCCCGTCCACACGGGCATAGACATCGGTCCACGGCGTGAACCAGTCGATGCCCTTGGCCGCCTCCGCCCAGAAGGCAGCCGGATCGTCTTTCCAGCGGGCATAGGTCTCGTGATAGCGGCTCATACGCAGGGCTCCTGAAGCGTTCATCAAGCCTTATCGGCACATGGGCCGCGCTCTGGCAAGTGCAACGCCACTGTCTTTTGGCATGACGTTGCCGGAATGCTAGAAAAGTCATTTTCTTACAATCGTTTACATCATTTCCCCGTCTGGCGCTGAATCGACGCTTCGCCTAGACGGAGGCGACGGCAAGGAAGAATCCCCATGCTTCGCGACACACCTGGTCCTGATGTGACGGTCCACGCCGCCCCTGCTCCGGCGCATCTCCTGCCGCTCCTGCGGCTGAGTTTCGCCGCCCGAGGTTTCTTCCTGTTGATTTTCAGCGGGCGAGGTAGTTCCAGTACGGCCAGTCGCCGCGTAGGACATTTTGTGGATCTATCGCGAACGGCCCTCAGCCTTCGGCGGCCTGTCGGCCATGCCAAGCATGCATAAAGCCACAGTGCTGTTATTCCT
>CAIYXE010000135.1 GCA_903930095.1 uncultured Hyphomicrobiales bacterium | reverse complement strand
GATCCGCACCTGCCGCACGTACTGGCGGCGCGTGCGAAGGACGAGGACACGGACCTCAGGCAGTTCGTGGATCTGGTGAACGCCATATGTCTGGAACACCTCGCCGTCTGCGTCGAGATGTCGATCCGCCGTGGCGTGGCGTTGCCGCCCGGTTCGGATGCTGTGATCGACGCAGCGGCGTGGCTCGCCGAGATCCGGCAGGAGAGCCAGTCCGTCATTGCGCGTAGGGTGTCGGAAGGCCTCGCGGTCGGGCTGCGGAGGCTTGAGGCCGAGCGGGCCGAGGCAGCGGCCGCCGCCGGATCGAAGCCGAAGCGGCGCAAGCCGGGCAGGGCGGCGAAGTCCATCTGCGGCTGAGTTCAGTATGTCTGAGGTTGCAATCGCGCACCGCATTATCGTGCGTCCTGTGCTTCAGCATGGCAGGCACGCTCACAACGACGCTGGCCGGATGTACGACGTGTTCCATGATGGACATCAGGCCGTCGCCAGTAAGCGCCAGTTGTCTCTCAAAGGCAGACGCTCTCCGTAACCATGAGCATAACTGGCCCGGTAGAGATAGGGGGACGACGTACGCCCTTAACCGAACAGAACGGTACCGTTGGTCCGAATCCCTTCCGCTCCGCCATAGATCTTCCACGCACCCTCAAGTCCGGTTTTGCAGGCGTTCTCTAAAGCCCCTGAAAATAAAGGGAAATTCGAATAGCCGGAGTCGCCGCAGCCGCGCCATAGAGGCCGATTTTCTCGATAAACGGCCCTGAGAACGCCTCCCTCCTGAAAAATACCGTACCATCGAGAAGGACGTACGGTATTTTTAGTCAAGTAATATCAACGGCTTGGGTTTTCTGCTGTTGTGCCCTGTCTATGGTCATCTCTTGGTCTGCTCAACGATATCTTCGCGGGTATCCTCGGTTTTTCGGTGAACAAGGGTGATCGGATCGGGGTGGAAATGCTTCTCGCTCCGCCAGCGTGGCGTGTGGTGCTCTCGACCCGCTTTGTCCGTGTCGCCATATGTCAGGCACTCGACAGTCTTGCGATGTTTTTCGCCATCTCTTCAGCTTCTTCACGGGACGGGTACTCGTTTCGAAGGGTACTTTCCCGGCGGTAGTAGCACCAGGCGACCGGGCGGCCGCGCGCGTCGTTAATCCTGAAGGCTGAGCCGGTGTCGGTGATCTTCCATGGCACCGGGAAGATCGCGATAAGGTCGTCTGCTTTGCGCTCCACAAGCTTTCCTCTCGTTTACAGAACTCTGCAGCGTGTCAGCCGGAGTTCTTTTTCAGCCCGGCCGCGACGGTCTCGGCCTTCGGATCATCAATCATGTGCAGGACCTCGATGATGATCCTGCGCCATGCGTGATGCTGCCGCGCGATCTGGCCAAGCCGGATGATCACATCCTCATTCGCCACGGAACTCAGCGCTTCCAGCCCGCGCCGATCCGGCTGCAGGCGCATTTCGCGGAGCAACGGTTCCCGGGCCACTCCATCGCCCGCCTCGGCGATGACTGTCGCGGCGGTTCGCCGGACGTCGCGTACCGGGTCCGCAAGAAATGGATGCAGTCTGTCGACTGGAGTTCTTGAGACGGAGGCGACCCGTACCGCTGCGGCACGGGTGTCTGGTTGCGGGTGGGCCAGCCCTCGATGTACCGTCGCTTGTGGCAACGATACGCCGCAGGCGGCAGCGGCAGGCAGGAGGTGTGGATCGAGGCAGTCAGCCATCGGGGCCCGGCGAAGGAGTTGAATCAGGAGGGGCGCCGCTGCGGTCTGGCGGACGAGGTCCAGAACCGCGACTTGTTCCGGCATGGGCACGTTCGTGCCGAAGCCGAGAAAGCGCTCCCACAGCGCGGCGGCGGCGTCCGTCCAGCCCTCGGGCCGCCG
>CAIYXE010000134.1 GCA_903930095.1 uncultured Hyphomicrobiales bacterium | reverse complement strand
CCGCCATGAGACCGGCGGGGAGATAGCAGAGTTCGGTGCCGCTCACGAGATTGCCTCCGCGATGGTGTGGAGTGCCTTTTGGGTGATGATGTTGTAGTGCGGGTTCACGAAGTCGGGCCAGCTCGAGAGCTTGACGGCCACCAGGCGATGGTCCCAGTTCACGTAGATCATCTGGCCGAACACGCCGCGCGCATAAAGCGCGCGCGAGTGCTGGTTCTCGATCCACCACTGGTTCCGGTAGGCGCCCTCCGGCAGCGTCTCATGATAGCGGCCGCCGAAGATTGCGTGGTTGCCGTTGCGCGTCGCCTCCACCCATGCGGGCGGCAGGAGACCGCCGCCGTTCTCGAGATAGAGAAGGCCCAACCTTGCATAGTCGCGCAGGCAGGCATTGAAGCCGCCGTCGGCCAGCGCGCTGCCCGCGCGATCGACGGTGAAGCTGGCGCTCTCCTCCGCGCCCATGGGCGACCAGATCTCATCCGAGACGATCTCCGGAAGCCGCTTTCCCGCGGCGCGCTCCATGCAAAAGCCCAGAACCTCCGTCTCGATCGAGCGATACTCAAAAAACTCGCCGTGCGGCCGCGCCAGTACCTTCAGCCCGAGGACCTGCTCGAAGACGTGGCGGGGCCATGTGATTCCGGGGTCGCTTCCGGGCGGGATCGGCTTCCAACCGGAGGAGACATCGAGCTGGCCGATGTCAGAGCATGGGTCGGTATAGGCCTCCTCGAAGCGGACGCCGCTTGCCATGTCGAGAACGTGCTGCACGGTGGCGCCGCGATAGGCGGTATCTTCCAACTCCGGCAGATAATGCGTGACGGGCTTGTCCACATCGAACACTCCCTTGCCGGCAAGCGCGCCCGCGGCGGCAGCCGTCACCGATTTTGCCACCGATTGCGAGAGATGAAGGCTGCGCGGTTCCATGCCGTTGAAGTAGCGCTCATGGACGATTGCGCCGTCCTTCAACACGATGAATCCGTCGGTGTAGGTCTCGTCCAGAAGGCCTGCCAGCGAGGTGGTGCCTCCCAGCGTCGAGGCGACCGTAAGAGTGTCGAGGTCACGTTCCCGGCGCGGCAGCTCCCGTACCGGGCCACGACCCCGCCAGACCTCGGCCGTGGGCAGGATCTGCCGGATGTTCTGGAAGCTCCAGCGGTTCCACGGCGGGCGGTCCCACTCCATTCTGGACGGGATGAGCGACGGCGGCGTGCCCTGCATGATGGGAGGGCGGGGTTCGGAATTGCGGTAGGACGACATGTTCCCTCATCAGAAAAGCCCCGGCGTGTCGAAGCGCCGGGGCCTTGGTTCACTGATGCGGATTACTTCAGGACCTCTGTCCAGATCTTGGAATAGAGCTCCGTCACCTCAGGCGCGCAGGGCTTGAGGAACTCACCGGCAGCCTCG
This sequence comes from uncultured Hyphomicrobiales bacterium, assembly GCA_903930095.1. Classification (GTDB taxonomy): domain Bacteria; phylum Pseudomonadota; class Alphaproteobacteria; order Rhizobiales; family Aestuariivirgaceae; genus Aestuariivirga. Next base: position 5,556 of record CAIYXE010000134.1, on the reverse strand, counting down.
AACTCCTTCGGGACGATCAGTTCGGGAGCATCCTTCATGTCAGCCGGCATGAACTGCTCGGAACCCTTGATGCCGTTCGCGTAGCGGGCGAAATCCGAGATCATCGCGGCGTTCTGCGGGTCCATGATGAAGTTCAGGAACAGCTTCGCATTCTCGACGTTCTTGGCATCCTTCAGGATGGCGGCGCTGTCCATGAAGTAGGGGAAGCCTTCCTTGGCGAAACCGAACTTTACGTCCGGGTTCTGGGCGCGCGCGCGCATGGCAGCGCCGTTCCAGTAGAAGGAGGCGGCGAAGTCGCGGCTGGCGAACTTCTCGATCACGCCATAGTCCATGGCGATCCACTTCGGCTTGGCCTCGACCAGCTTGTCGCGCACCTTGCGCAGCACGTCCTTGTCGGTGGTGCACCATTCGCCGCCCATGTAGCGGATGGTGGCGTACATCACGTCGTTCATTTCCGGCGCGACGTTGACCTTGCCGACGAGTTCCGCCGGCGGATCGAGGAAGATCGCGGAGGTATTGATGTCACCCTTGTAGACGGATGTATCGACGACAAGGCCGGTCAGGCCCCACTGCCACGGCACGGAGAAGCGGCGGCCCGGATCCCACTCGACATTCACCCAGCGCTCGTCGACGTTCTTGAAGTTCTCCATCTCGTCGGGGCGGGACTCGAGGAGCAGGCCCTCGTTGATCCAGATCGGCATATAGTTGGCGGAGGGCACGACGATATCGAAGCCGTGGCCGCCGGCACGCACCTTGGCAAGCGCCGTGTCGTTCGAGTCATAGTCGGTGACGGTCACCTTGACCTTGTGCTGCTCTTCGAACTTCTTGAGCATCTCGGGCGAGGTGTAGTTGCCCCAGTTGAACAGGTTCAGTTCGCCATCGGCATGGGCCGCACCCGCGCCGGCAAGCATCGCAAGCCCGGCGAGGGCTGCGGTCAGTCTGGTTTTCATGTTACTCTCCCTTTTGTTGATGTCCGCATGTCACGCCTTCTTCCGGCTGATGAAGAAGAACAGCGTGACGATCATGACCGATATCGCCAGGAAAACGGTCGATATGGCATTCATTTCCGGCGTGATGACACGCCGCAGCTGGCCCAGCATGTAGGTGGGCAGGGTGTCCTGGCCGCCTGACTTGACGAATTCCGTGATCACCACATCATCGAGCGATATCACGAAGGCCAGCATGAAGCCAGCCAGGATGCCCGGCCAGAGCAGCGGCAGCGTCACCCTTCGGAAGGCGTTCCATGGCGTAGCGTAAAGGTCGGCGGCGGCTCTCTCCAGCGTCAGGTCCATGCTCTCCAGCCTCGCGCGGATCGGCAGATAGGCGAAGGGAATGCAGAAGGCCGTGTGGGCGGCGATGAGATAGGCGAGGCCCGAATAGCCCGTCCAGTCCTTGAGGCGGGCAAAGACGATGAGCAGCGCCACGGCCGTCACGATTTCCGGCACCATCAGCGGCTGGTTGATGAAGGCATATTTGAAGGTCAGCCCGCGATAGGGCTCGGTGCGGGTGGTGGCGAGTGCGGCCATGGTTGCCGCCGCCGTGGCAATGGTGGCCGCGAAACCCGCGATGATGAGCGAGCGGAGCGCGGCCTCCTGAACGGCGGAATTGTTCCACGCGGCCACGAACCACTTGAACGAGAGACCCTCCCATACCGCAAGCGAGGACCCGGCGTTGAAGGCGAAGATGACCAGCGTGACGATGGGCAGGTAGAGCAGGAAGAAGCAGATCATCGCAATGGTCGCGAAGCCCCACTGCCGCTTGACGTCGAAGTGGCTAGCCATGCCTGGCCCCCGACTTCGTGGCATTGCGCACGTAGAACAGCAGCGCCACCATGACGATGGCCATCAGCGTGAGGGAGAGCGCCGCACCCAGCGGCCAGTTCCGCCCCTGGCCGAACTGCAACTCGATCAGGTTGCCGATCATCATGTTCTTGCCGCCGCCCAGCACGCGCGGCGTGACGTAGGCGCCCAGCGACGGGATAAACACGAGGATGGAGCCCGCAATGATGCCGGGCTTCACCAGCGGCACGATGATGCGCCACAGAACTTTCAGCCGCGTGGCGTAAAGATCATATCCCGCCTCGACCAGGCGGAAGTCCAGCCTGTCCATCGCGGCATAGAGCGGCAGTACCATCAGCGGCAGATAGACATAGGTCATGCCGAACAGGATGCCGATGTCGGTATACATCATCTGAATCGGGGTATCGATCACGCCGCTCCATATCAGCAGCGAGTTGATGACGCCTTCGTTGCGGATCACCTCCTGCATGGCATAGGTGCGGATCAGGAGGTTGCTCCAGAAGGGAATGGTGATCAGGAACAGCCAGACGGCACGTGCCCGCTCCGGCCGTGTGGCGATGAAATAGGCCGTCGGAAAACCGAACAGAAGCGTCAGCAATGTGGTGGCGATCGAAAGCTTCACGGATCGCCACACGATCGCGATGTGCGCATCGTTGAAGGTCAGCGTGTCATCGAAGATATCGCGCTGCAGGAAGACGTTGAACCAGCCCTCGGCTGAGAACTGCCAGAACTTGACGCCGCCATAGTCCCCCCGGTCGAGGAAGGAGTAGAGCAGCATGACGAACAGCGGCCCGACCGCTGCAAGAAAGATGATGACCAGCGCCGGAAGGGTCAGAAGCCAGCGCCTGCGAACGTCCTGACGTCCGGCGGCATCGGCGATCTCGCGGGCGCTCAGCATGGCCTAGTCCCTCAACACCTGCGCTGCGTGCTGCTCGAGCAGCACGCCGACGCTCTCGCCGGCCTCGAAGCCTGCGCCCGCGCCACGCGAGTTCTGCTGGCGGATGATGAAGGGCGCGCCGCCGTCAAGGCGCACATGGTAATGGGTGTCGGTGCCGAAATAGACGACGTTCTCGAGCTTGCCCCAGAGATCGCCCTTCGCGCCGGGCTTCACAAGGTCGGCATGCTCGGGCCGCACCACCACGGTGACGCTGCCCGATGGCCGCAGACCGTCTGGCAATCCGGCGCTGATCACCGCACCACTCGCGAGCTTCACCACGGCTTTGCTGCCATTGATCTCGGCCACATGGCCTTCGAGGAAATTGGTCTCACCGATGAAATTGGCGACGAACCGCTCGGACGGCCTGTCATAGATGTCACGCGGGGAGCCGACCTGCAGGATCTTGCCCTTCGACATGACGGCAATCCGGTCCGACATGGTGAGGGCCTCTTCCTGGTCATGGGTCACGAAGATGAAGGTGATGCCCGTCTCATGCTGCAACCGCTTCAGTTCGATCTGCATGTCCTTGCGGAGCTTGTAGTCAAGGGCCGAGAGCGGCTCATCGAGGAGAAGCACCTTGGGCGCGGGGGCGAGCGCGCGGGCCAGCGCCACGCGCTGCTGCTGCCCGCCGGAGATCTGGCTGGTCTTGCGGTTCCTGAGCTCTTCCATCTGAACGAGCTTCAGCATCTCGCTGACGCGGGCCTCGATCTCGGCCCTGGGCTTGCCCAGCATCTCGAGGCCGAAGCCGATGTTCTGACCCACCGTCATGTGGGGAAACAGCGCATAGCTCTGGAACACGGTATTCACCGGCCGCTTGTAGGGCGGCAGGGGAGCGATGTTCTGGCCATGGAGCAGGATGTCGCCTTCGGTCGGGAAGTCGAAACCGGCGATCAGCCGCAGGAGCGTGGTCTTTCCGCAGCCGGAGGGCCCCAGCAGGGTGAAAAACTCGTTCTCGCGGATCGCGACCGAAACGTCATCGAGGGCCTTGACGGCATCCTGCCCGGCACCCTGGAATAGCTTGGTGACGCCTTTCGCCTGGATGGCGGTCTGGCCTGATGACAAGTTCTGCTCCTCCCCGGACCATTCTGCGAGCCCGATTTTTCCGCATCCTATGCCGAGAAACACGGCCTTGCCAATGGCTTCGGTGGCAAAGCCGGCTTCAGCCGGGGAGGGAGAGTGTCTCAGATCGACCAGCCGCCGTCGATCACGAAGGTCTGGCCGGTGACGAAGGCGGCCTCATCGCTGGCCAGATAGACCACCAGCATGCCGATTTCGTCAGCCCGCGCCATGCGGCCCATCGGCTGGCGGGAGATGAAGGCACTCTTGGCGGCCTCGAAGTCACCCGTGGCCTTGAGGCGGTCCATGAGGGAGGGGCTGTCGACCGTTCCCGGGCAGATGGCATTGACCCGGATGCCCTTCGGCGTGAAGTCGGCGGCGAGCGCCTTGGTCATGCCGATGACGGCGGCCTTGGTGGCGCCATAGACGAAGCGGTTCGGCACGCCCTTGATGGAGGAGGCAGCAGAGGCCATGTTGATGACAACGCCCGAGCCGCGCGCCAGCCAGCCCGGCATGAAGGCCTTGATCATGCGGTAATGCGCCTTGACGTTGAGGTCGAAGGAAAAGTCCCAGGCCTTGTCGTCCGTCTCCATGATGGTGCCGGCATGAACGTAGCCGGAGCAATTGAACAGGATGTCCGGGGTCCCGACGCGCGATGCGGCCGCATCGACATCTTCCTGCTTCAGCACATTCAGGGTGAAGGTTTCGATCCCCGGTTGCTCGGCGGCAAGCGAGGCCAGCGCCTCTGCGTTGATGTCAGTGGCCCAGACCTTGGCCCCTTCGCGCGCCAGGCAGATGGCGGAGGCGCGGCCAATGCCCTGCCCCGCGGAGGTGACGATCGCTGTTTTTCCGACGAGCCTTCCGGCCATGGACTTCTCTCCCGTGATCCTGTTCTACTGGCGCCCTCACTACCGCTTCACAACGAGGCTTGTCCATGAGTAACGAGGATCTCTGCTATCTCTCCGCCACGGCCGCCCTGGGGCTGTTCAGGGCGCGCAAGCTCTCTCCGGTGGAATTGACTGAGGCGCTGGTCGAGAGATCCGAACGTGTCAATCCGGGCATCAACTGCTTAGCTGACCGCTATTTCGACGAGGCGCTGGCGCAGGCGAAGCGTGCCGAGGCGCGCTACATGACGCGCGGCGCGAAGACGGCCCCGCTCGAGGGCATTCCACTCGCCGTGAAGGATGCGCAGCGGGTGGCGGGCAGGCGCACCACGCACGGCTCCCTCATCTTCAAGGACTCGGTTGACGATCACTCGGACCCGATGATCGAGCGGCTGCAGAAGGCGGGCGCCATCATTCTCGCCCGCACCACGACGCCGGAGTTCTGCCTGACCGGGATCACCGAATCCCGGATCTGGGGTGTGACCCGCAATCCGTGGAACACGGACTGGGCGCCGGGCGGCTCGTCGGGTGGTTCGGGCGCGGCCCTTGCCGCGGGCCTCGCCACGCTGGCGACGGGCACCGATATCGGCGGCTCGATCCGCATTCCGGCGGCGGCCTGCGGTGTCGTCGGCTTCAAGCCGCCCCACGGACGCAATCCCGATGGCCCGCCTGCCAATTTCGACCGCTTCAACCACTGCGGCCCGATGACCCGCAGCGTGGCGGACGCCGCACTGATGCAGAACATCACCTCAGGCCCGCACCCTCTCGACCATGACTCACTGCGCCAGAAGGTGACGCTCCCGGCGGAGGCCACTTCCATCAAGGGCATGAAGATCGCCTATTCCGTGGACTTGGGCTACGTGCCGGTCGAGACGGAGGT
>CAIYXE010000133.1 GCA_903930095.1 uncultured Hyphomicrobiales bacterium | reverse complement strand
CGAGGCATGTTCGATCTGGAGACGGGCACCGCCGTCCGACATGTCCCGGATCAGGCAATCGAGCACGGTGTTATGGTCGTGCAGCAGCACCTTGCCGCGCTTCAGCACGCGCCGGCGGAGCGAACCACGTTTTTCGATGATGATGTTTGCGGCACTGCACATCGAGACCACTGCCAAATCGTTCAACCAGGTGCATACACCATACTTTACGTAAGATCATGCAAAAAAACGATTGCTTTCCCGAACGGCCAACACGGCGGCAGGCTATTTGAGCTTGCGGATGATGGCCTTCAGCGACGGTTCGTCCACCGCTTCGGCGGCGTCGGACACCGAAAACCATTGCAAGGTCCGCTGCCCCTGTTCCGGCCAGTCCGGGTGCTGCACCATCTGTTCGAGGCTGAAGACCGCCACACGGCAGGGCTGAACGCTGCCATTGTCGAGCCGCTTGCCGTATTCGAATTCGCCGATGGGCTTCTTGCTCACCTCACCACCCAGCCCAGCTTCTTCGAAGGCCTCCCGCGCCGCGGTCTCGGAGGGTGACAATCCCTTGATCGGCCAGCCCTTGGGTATGACCCAGCGGCCCGTGTCGCGCGAGGAAATCAGCAGCACCTCGCGCCCGGCGCCGGCATGGCGCCACGGCAGTGCCGCATATTGTTTCCTGCTTGCAGGCCTTCTCACCGCATCAGTCCAGAGCAATTGATTCGCGGCCTTATATGGGTGGTTCTAACCGGGCCAGCAATGAGACAAAAGATTGGATGATGGCAGGTCCCTGATTGGCACGGGTGGCAATCCGTCGAATTTCCGGCTAAGCCTTCCCGTCATGGCAAAACGGCCTCCGCAGAAGCCCGGGCTCCCGACCGAGGCCGATGTCCTGGATTTCATCCAGTCCTCCCCATCGATCGTGGGCAAGCGCGAGATCGCCCGGCATTTCGGGCTCTCTGGCGCGGGCAAGGTAGAACTCAAGGCGCTTCTGAAACGCATGGAGGAGGATGGCCTTCTCTCCAAGCGCCAGAGGAAGCTCATTGACCGCTCCGCGCTGCCGCCCGTGACCGTGCTCGAGATCATCGGCACCGACAAGGATGGCGAGGCCTATGCCGAGCCCGTGGAATGGGATGAGCGCCAGGCCGGAAAGCCACCGCGCGTGGTGATCGAGGGCGCCGAGAAGGCGCCGAAGAAGGGCGACCGCGTGCTGGCCAAGATCCAGGCCTCGCGGGACGGGCGCTACACGTTCCGCGGCCGCGTCATCAAGGCGCTGTCCGACCGCTCCAACAAGGTGCTGGGCGTTTACCGGGTGCTGCCGGGCCTGGGAGCCCGCATCGTGCCAGTGGACAAAAAAGCCCGCCATGAACTGCAGGTGATGACGGGCGACGAGAACGAGGCGCTGAACGGCGAACTGGTCGAGGCCGAGATCACCCGTGACCGCGGCCGGGGCCTGCCCACCGCCCGCGTGCGCGAACGGCTGGGCGACATGAGCAACCAGCGCAACATCTCACTCATCGCCATCCACCACCACGGCATTCCCAACGAATTCCCCGAGCGCGTGCTGCGCGAATCCGAGGGCCTTAAGCCCTTCGCGCGCGAGGGGCGGACGGACCTCAGGAACATCCCCCTCCTCACCATCGACCCGCGCGATGCGCGCGACCATGACGATGCCGTGTGGGGCGAGATCGACGAGGCCACGGGCGGCGCCAACATCATCGTCGCCATCGCCGATGTTGCCGCCTATGTGCGCCCCGGAACGGCGCTGGACCGCGAAGCACGCATCCGCGGCAATTCGGTTTACTTCCCGGACCGCGTGGTGCCGATGCTGCCGGAGCGCATCTCGAACGATCTCTGTTCGCTGCGCGAGAAGGAGGAGCGGCCTGCCCTTGCCTGCTTCATGAGCTTCGACAAGGCGGGGCGAAAAACCAGGCACCGTTTCGAGCGCGTCATCATGCGCTCCGCCGCCAAGCTCGCCTATGAGGAGGCGCAATCGGCAATCGACGGCCGGCCGAACGACAGAACCGAGCCGCTGCTGGAGCGCGTGTTGAGGCCGTTGTGGGCCGCCTATGGCGTCCTGCTCAAGGGCCGCAATGCGCGCGAGCCATTGGAGCTGGACCTTCCCGAACGCAAGCTGATCCTTGATGCCCACGGCCTGATCGAGCGGGTGGTGACGCCCGAACGCCTCGACGCGCACAAGCTGGTCGAGGAATTCATGATCCAGGCCAATGTGGCCGCGGCGGAGGAACTGGAGAACCGCAAGACGCCGCTGATCTTCCGCATCCATGAGCAGCCCTCGGAGGAGAAGGTGCGGGCACTGGCCGAATTCCTGCGCACCGTGAACATGGCCCTGCCGTTGGGCCAGGTGATGAGGCCAAAGCATTTCAACAAATTGCTGAAGGAAGTTGAGGGCAAGGATTATCAGCACGTGGTGAATGAGGTGGTGCTGCGCACCCAGGCGCAGGCGATCTACAGCCCGGAGAACAAGGGCCATTTCGGCCTGTCGCTCAGGCGCTATGCGCATTTCACCTCGCCCATCCGGCGCTATGCCGACCTGATCGTGCACCGGGCGCTGGTGACCGCCCTGGGCTTCGGATCAGATGGCCTGAGCACGGATGACATCGCAAAGCTCAACGACACCGCCGAGATGATCTCGGATGCGGAACGCCGGGCCATGGCGGCGGAGCGGGAGACCATCGACCGCCTGATCGCCGCACATCTTTCCAAGCAGACGGGTGCGGTGTTCCGCGGGCGCATCGGCGGCGTGGTCAGTGCCGGGCTGTTCGTGAAGCTGGACGATTCAGGCGCCGACGGCTTCGTGCCCGTCACCACGCTGGGGCGGGAGTATTTCGTATATGACAAGGCCCGCCATGCGCTGATCGGTGAACGCTCGGGCGAGACCTACCAGCTGGGCGACCGGCTGGAGGTGCGCCTCGTTGAAGCCACCCCCGTTTCCGGCGGCATGCGCTTCGAGGTGGTCTCGGAGGCCAAGGAGGGCAAGCCCGCCGGGCGTCGCGCGGTGAAGACGCCGAGCCGGCCATTCAGGGGCAGCAAGGGGCGCAAGCGCTGAGGCGGCTCTGCCGCGTGATAGAGCCCTCATCCGCCCTTCGGGCACCTT
>CAIYXE010000132.1 GCA_903930095.1 uncultured Hyphomicrobiales bacterium | reverse complement strand
ATTTGCCAGGGTCGATGGCGACGTCACCGTAAATGTAGACGAGGGTGCCTCTATCTACTCAGAATCCGAAGGCTTCTACCTGAACAATGGTGCGATCGTCGTTGCCACGGTTGGTGACATCACGGTGAACAACTCTGGTAATCTTGGTGCTTCCAATGGTTTCACCGCGACGCTGATCGCCATGAGTGACGATGTGTATGATCCCAGTATTTTCCCATTCAATTTCTTGAACAAGGTTCTAGACCAAGAAGACATTGTCTTCAACAATGAGACTTCGGGTGTGTTCAACGGTGCAATGTTTGCGATTGCCGCTCTCGACTACAATGGCAATGTTAGCTCTGTCGGGGGTGACATCGAAATCAACAATGACGGCCTGTGGGATGCGGAGGGCCCAACTTTCCTGGTCGGTAAGGACGTGCAGTTCAACAACGACGGCATCTTTGAAGTCACGGGTGAGGACTTGCAAACCGTCTCGATCTACGCCGCGTCCTTGGAAGGAAAAGACGCGGAGTTCTTCAATGACGGCGTTGTAACGCTGGCCGACGGCGACCCGACTGACAACCTTGAGCTGATTGCCAAGGACGATGACACCGACTTCGACTGGCGCGGTGGCCCAGGATCAACCTTGGAGCTCGATGCTTATCTGGCCGGCCCCAGTGACTCCGAAGCTGACGAGCTCTACATTGGCGGCGATACGAGCGGCAGAACTGAAATCGTTATCTACGACGTCGAGCCGTCGAGCCCGGGTGCCTACAATCCCGAGGGCATACTGCTCGTAACCGTGACTGGTTATTCCGAACTGGGTGACTTCGTCCTGGCTGACGGCCCGATCAACAAGGGCTTGTTCCAGTACGACCTCTACCTGACGGAGGACGGCTATGACTATGAGTGGGTCCTGGCCAGCATCCCCGGACAGGCGGCACAGGAAGCGCCGTCGATTGTCACCGGTCTCGAGGAGCTCGGACACCAGGCCATGGCCGCGGGTACCAACCGCCTCGGCCTGCTGGGCGACTGCTCCGCAAGCTACCGTCCGGGCGTCAACCCGACCGCGGACGCAGCCGGGTGCGACGACATGGGTGGCTCAGTGTGGATGAGCGTTCTCGGCCGCGGCATGAACGTGGACGGTGACAACTCCTTCGGGCTGTATGGCCAGACGACTGACTTCGATGTCTCCTACGACCAGGTCATGTGGGGCCTGATCGCCGGTGCCGACGGAGGCAGGACGTGGACGGACAGCCACGGTCACCTCAGCTCCGTCTACGGCGGTGTGCTGGGCGGCTATCTGGCGACGACCATGGACTTCGAAAGCGGCAACGAGGCCAGCTACGATGGCGGCATGGCCGGCATCTACGGCGGCTACCAGTCCGGCGCGTGGTTCCTGAACAGCGTGCTGACCGGAATGTTCGGTTCGATGTCCTTCGACAGCGGCTCGCTTGCCGCATGGGGTGGCGCGGAAGACGCCGGCGTCTTCCAGGTTGGTGGTGTGGTCGACAGCGGCTTCCGCTTCGGCGCGGAACGCGGCATGACCGGCATCTTCTTCGAGCCTGGCGTCACAGTCTCCGTACTCTCCACCAGCGTCGACGACGCGGAGTGGGCAGGGAACGATATGTCCTTCGACGACAGCACCAGCTTCCGCGGCCGTGTGGGCGCGAAGGTCGGCATGGAGACAGAGGGCGGCTTCAACGCCTATGTCGAGGCCTCGCTGTGGAACGAGTTCGGAGACGATCCGGAAATCACCATCAGCAGCCTGAACGCTCCCGACGTGTCGGTTACCGGTGACGGGCTCGGCATTTGGGCGGACATCGGCCTCGGCATTGGCTACGAGACAGAACACTGGGCGTTCGGCGCCGAGGGTGATGTTGCCTACAATGAGGACATGATGAGCTACGGTGGCTCGGTGAAGCTCCAGGTTTCCTGGTAATCGCCTGATCGCCACTTGACGAGAAAAGAATGCAAGAGCCGCGTAAGCGGCTCTTGCTTTTCCATGGGTCCAGTGGCTCTCTACGGGGAGCGGTGACGAGGCTCCAGCAAACCGCCAGGATGACTGACATGGACACCGACACCAACACAGCCGATGCCGCGGCCAGCGGCGCGGCCACGGCGGAACAGAAGCAGCCAAGGATCGTGACCTCGCGCGGGCTGAGGGAGTTTCTCGAACAGCAGAGGCTGTCCATCGCCTTCACCTCTTACCAGTCCGGGCAGTTCTACATGCTGGGCGCGCTGCCCAACGGCAAGCTGTCGATCGTGCACCGCACCTTCCCGCGTGCGATGGGCATGTATGCCGCGTCCAACCGCATCTTCCTCGGAACCCACTACCAGATCTGGCGCTTCGAAAACGTGCTGGAGGCGGGTGAGCTTGCCAACAAGGTGCATGACCGCGCTTTCGTGCCGCGGGTTGCCTTCAACACGGGCGACGTGGATATCCACGAGATCACCGTTGAAACGGGCGGCAGGCTGGTGTTCGTCAACACCAAGTATTCCTGCCTCGCCACGCCATCGACCAGCAAGGCCTTCACCGCCATCTGGAAGCCTGACTTCATCTCCCGCATCGCGCCGGAGGACCGCTGCCACCTCAACGGGCTGGCCGCGCGCGACGGCAAGGTAAGATATGTCACCGCCACCAGCCGCTCCGACACCATATCCGGCTGGCGCAACCGCAAGCATGAGGGCGGCATTCTCATCGACATCAACGATGGCCGCATCATCACCGAGAAGCTGTCGATGCCGCATTCGCCGCGATACCACGATGGCAAACTCTACATCCTGAACTCCGGCGAGGGGAACATCTGCCGCGTCGACGAGAAGTCCGGCGCGATCGAGCCGCTGGCCTTCTGCCCCGGCTTCCTCAGGGGCATGTCGATCCATAAGAACTACGCTGTCGTCGGCGTGTCCTTGCCGCGCGACAACACATTTTCGGGCCTCAAACTTGACGATGAGCTGAAGAAGCGCGATTCTGATCCGTGGTGCGGCGTGCTGGTCGTCGATCTCGCCAAGGGCGACATCAAGCACTGGCTCAGATTCGACGATGTGATCCGCGAACTCTTCGACGTCGCGGTCATTCCGGGTGTTAAGTGCCCGATGGTGGTGTCCAACCGGTCCTCTGAGATCGATAAGCTGATGACCTGGGACGAGAAATTCAACTAACCAAGGAGCCATTGCGATGAACGGACTTTTCAGATCCTTCTTGGCTGCCACGGCCGCGCTGATGCTTCTGGCCGCTGCCCCCGCGACGGCGCAGGAAGAGGACGCAGATGCCGCGGCTGGCGTGGGCGCCAAAACCACCACCGAGACAATCGGCAGCTGGACTGTCACCTGCAGCGAGGGCAGCAAGGGCAAGCGGTGCATCATCCAGCAGCGGCTGGCGACCAAGGAGAAGCGTCAGGTCGTCGCCTCTGCCACGATAAGGCTTACGCAGGAAGGCGGCGCCGAACTGATCATCGCGATGCCGACCGGCGTCGTCATCGGGCCCGGCATGGCGCTCGCCGTCGACGGAGAGGAAGCCGCGAAGGCAGCCTTCAGGACCTGCGGACCCCGCGCCTGCCAGGCCGCAGTCATCATCGACCAGGATCTCATCAACAAGCTGGCCAAGGGCACGGCGCTCGGCGCCACCGTGCAGACGCTGCGCGGCAAGCCGCTGGGCCTTCAGTTCACGCTCGAAGGTTTCACCAAGGCCTATGCCGCTTTCAAGAAGGGCGTGACCCAGTGACGGTGGCGGGCCCGCACCATGCGGGCCCGGCCACCCCATCACCGATCCAGACGGGACGATTACCGCGATGAAGCAGCCTACGGTCAGCCGCGTCCTCAAGGATAGCAAGGTCCATATCGCACTGCCCTGCTACGGCGGGCAGATCTCGGAGGCGACGTTCTCCTCGCTGATGCGCTTCACCATCCGCTGCGTGAAGCTCGGCATCAATGTGGCAATTGACACGCTGCCGAACGAGAGCCTCATCACCCGCGCCAGGAACAACCTGGCTGCCCGCATGCTGGCCGACCCCAAGGCAACGCACATCATGTTCATTGACGCCGACATCGGCTTCGATGAGCGAGCCATCTTCAAGCTGATCGATCACGACCTCGACATGGTGGCCGGCGTCTATCCCAAGAAGCAGCTGCCAATCAGCTACGTCGTGAACGGCATCAAGGACGGGGAAGTGCGCGGCCACCTGCAGGAGGTGCGCCACGCGGGCACCGGCTTCCTGCTGATCAAGAGGGGCGTGTTCGAGCGCCTCATCGACAAGATGCCCGAGCGGAAATACCGTGACAACATCGGCTTCGGGAAAGCATACGAGCCCTTCATGTATGGCTTCTTCGAAACGCAGATTGATGCGCAGGGCTATTATCAGTCCGAGGACTACTATTTCTGCGACCTGGTGCGCAGCGAGCTGGGTGTGAAGATCTGGGTCGACCGTTCGATCAAGCTCGCCCACACGGGCTACTACGTGTTCAAGAATTAGCCGGCCATATTCTAGCTGACAGCGCGCCCCGTGAGGTGCTGGCTCTGGCTTCCAGGCTGCCATTGCCTTAAAACAATGGTTTGTAAGATATTCCGGGCTGGTCAGCAATGAGCGACAGGGAAGCGGCGGGCGTTGCGGCTGCGTTACGCAGGAGCCGCGGTCTGTTCATCGGCGTCGGGCTGTTCTCGGGGGTCAT
>CAIYXE010000131.1 GCA_903930095.1 uncultured Hyphomicrobiales bacterium | reverse complement strand
GCCGCCTTCTTCTCAGTTGAAGGCTTCACCCGGATCTTGTCGAAGTATTTTGAATCGAGCTTCATCGCTGCCAATTATGGTGTTAGAGGCGAGCCCAAGCAAGCCTTGCCTCGCATGAGGGACACGAATGACACCTACCACGCATCTGGGCCCCGTGGGCCAAAGAATCTCCGCAAAGCTCCTGCAAAATTTCTCGCCGGCAGCGCTTGAGGTCATTGACGAATCCCACCAGCACGCCGGCCACTCCGGCGCCCGGTCCGATGGCGAAAGCCACTTCCGCGTCAGGATCGTCGCGGAAGCCTTCCGCGGCAAGTCGAGGGTCGACCAGCACCGGATGGTGAATGCGGCACTGGCGGAGGAACTGAAGGAACGCGTCCACGCCCTGGCGATCCAGGCCTCGGCGCCGTAAGGGCCCTCATCCGGCCTTCGGCCACCTTCTCCCATCCTTCGGACGGGAGAAGGGGATCATCATCTTGCAGCTTCCCCTTCTCCCGTTGCGTAGCAATGGGAGAAGGTGCCCGAAGGGCGGATGAGGGCTTCTCTCCGCGAGTCCGGCCCTATTCCGCAACCTCTTCCCGCTTCACCGGGCTCATGCGCAACGCCGTGATCTGGTGGTGGCGCTTCTTCAGGATCTCGAAGCGGAAACCGTGGAACACGAAGGCCTGGCCCACTTCGGGAATCATCCGCGCCTCATGGATCACGAGGCCCGCGATGGTGTTGGCCTCATCATCGGGGAGCGTCCAGTCAAAGGCGCGGTTGAGATCGCGGATCGGCACCCCGCCATCGACGAGATAGGAGCCATCGGGCTTGGGGCGAACACCGCTCGCCAAAGCGTCGTGCTCGTCCTTGATGTCGCCGACGATTTCCTCGATGATGTCTTCGAGTGTGACCAGCCCCTGCACCTCGCCATATTCATCGACCACGATGGCGAAGTGGCTCTTGCGCTTCAGGAAGGCGTTGAGCTGGTCAGGGATCGCGCGCGTGTCCGGCACGAACCACGGCGGCAGCAGAATGTCCTCGATGTCGATCTTCGTGGCATCGCCATTGTATTTCTGCAATGCGGCGAACAGGTTCTTGGCATGCAGCACGCCGATGATGTTGTCAGGGCTGTCCTTCCACACCGGAATGCGCGTGTGGCCGCTCTTCAGCACCTTGGCCACGATGTCTTTGGCATCTTCCGCGCCGTCGATCATCGTCATCTTCGTGCGGTGGACCATGATGTCGGCCACCTCGAGGTCCTGCATGGCGAGAATGCCGCTCAGCATGTCGCGGTCATTCTTGATGACGGTTCCCTCCTTGATGTGGAGGTCGATCGTCTCGCGCAGTTCCTCATGCACGGACTGGCTGTCCTGCGGGCCATCATGTTCGGCCTGGCGCAGCATCGCGCGTGCGGCCTTGTCGAACATGCTGGCCATGCCGCCCGTCACCGCGATCATTGCAGATATGGCGCTGCTCAATGACATCGCAACGGCTTCGGGCCGCGCGGCGGCATGGGACTTGGGCAACGCGAAACCAAGGAAAGCGAAGGCCAGGATCACGATTACCGCCACGGCCAGCTTTTCCGGCGGCACGGCAAAAGACATGAGCAGCAGTGCTGCGGCAGCGCCCGCAAGAAGCAGTACCGCGCCTTGCCACAGCGCCAGCGCGCCGGATGTCTTTTCCTCGCTGTCAAGCAGCGCCAGAACCCGCTCGGCACGGGCCTCGCCCCTCTTGTGAAGCTCGCCCAGTCTGGTGCGTGAGGCTTCAGCGAGTGCGCTGCGCGCTGCGGAGAGCACGGCGGACAGAACGAGCAGGCCAACGAGTAAGGCGATGGTCAGTCCCGGTGCGAGGCTCATCGCTGGCGGAGGTCCTCCGTCAGGAAGTCGAGCACGTCGGCATCGGACACATCCTTCGCAATGAAGGCCTCGCCGATGCCCCGCGCCAGGATGAAGGTCAGCCTTCCGCCTTGCGCCTTCTTGTCCTGCCGCATGATGTCGAGAAGTGTGGCGGGGGGCGGAAGCTCCCCCGGGATCTGGCTGGCATGAATGGGAAGCCCGATGCTCTTGAGGTGCTTTGCCACGCGCTCTGCCGTGCCGGGCGCGCAAAGCTTCTGGCGCTCGGAAAAGCGGAAGGCCTGCACCATGCCGATCGAGACGCCCTCGCCATGGAGGAGGCGCTGCGAGTAGCCGGTGGCGGATTCGAGCGCATGGCCGAAGGTGTGGCCAAGGTTCAGCAGCGCGCGCACGCCGGTCTCCATCTCGTCTTCCGCCACGATCGCCGCCTTGGCCTCGCAGGAACGGCGAATGGCATGGATGCGCGCCTGCGTGTCGCCCCGCATGATGGCGGGTGCTGCACCCTCGAGCCATTCGAAGAAGCCCGCATCGCCGAGCAGCCCGTACTTGGCTACTTCGGCATAGCCCGCCGCGAGTTCTCGCCGGGGCAGCGTGCCGAGGAGCCCGATGTCGGTGATGACCACGAGGGGCTGGTGGAAGGCGCCGATCAGGTTCTTGCCGTGGGGCGAGTTGATGCCGGTCTTGCCGCCCACCGACGAATCGACCTGGGAGAGCAGCGTCGTCGGGATCTGGATGAAGTCCACCCCGCGCCGCAGGATTGCCGCGGCAAAGCCGGCCAAGTCGCCGATGACGCCGCCACCGAAGGCGATGATGCGGTCACGCCGCTCGATCCCTGCCGCCAGCAGCCTGTCACAGAGCTCGGCCAGGTGCTTGTAGCTCTTGCTCGCCTCGCCCGGCGGCATCACGATCGCGGTGGAGCGGATGCCGCGGGAGGCCAGCGCGCGTTCCAGCGTTGCAAGGTGTGCTTCAGCCACGTTCTCATCCGTCACGATGGCGGTCATCGGCCGCTTCATGAAGGGGGCCACGATGTCGCCCGCGCGGGCGAGAATCCCCTCGCCGATGTGGATGTCGTAGCTGCGGTCGCCCAGCGACACGGGCACGGTTTCACGCCGTTCTGCGGCAGTCAGGTCAGTCATTCGTCTTCATGTCCCAGCCGTCCCACTGCGCCAGGGCGCGGATCACGTCATTCACCATCTGGCCGTGCTGCACGTCGCGGCTTTCCACCGTCACGTCGGCCAGCGCATAGACGGGGTAGCGCTTGTCCATCAGGTCGCGCATCACCGCTTCCGGGTTGTCCGCCTGCAAGAGCGGCCTGTCCTGCCGCTTGGCCACCCGCTTCATGAGCAGCGGCAGGGCGGCGCGGAGCCAGACCGAGATGCCGTGCTCCTGGATGCGCGCGCGCGTCTCGTCATTCATATAGGCGCCGCCGCCCGTTGCCAGCACCTGCGCGCCATTGCCGATCAGCCGCTGGATGACCCGCCGCTCGCCCTCGCGGAAATAGGGCTCGCCGTGGTCTGCGAAAATCTCCTTGATGGGCTTTCCCGCCGCCGCCTCGATCTCGTGGTCGGCATCGACGAAGGGTATCCCCAGCTTGTCGGCGAGGCGGCGGCCGACGCTGGTCTTGCCCGCGCCCATCAGTCCGACGAGCACGACGGGCCGCTCCCCGAGGCGCTCACGCACCAGTTCGGCCTCCTTTGCAATCGAACGGCGCGCCATCCATCTCCCTCGCCCAGCGGGCCGTTTCTAACGCGCATGATGTGCAACCGCAAAGCCTTTCCGAAACGCGGCTTAGCCTCTAGTATGGTGCTGAAGGATGGGTACGCAATGCCCGATACGGTCAAGTTTCTGTTGGTGCTGCTCTGTCTCGGCGGCGCGATCTATGGGGGGGTGTGGGCGCTGGCCAACTTCCCTCCGGAGCAGGCGGAAATCGTGAAACCACTCTCGAGCGAGCGCCTGCGTGCCAAGTGACCGGGCAGCAGGGGGCCGTGGCGGGCCCCAGAACCAGCGCCTGATCGAGCGCTTCCTCGAGATGATGGCGGCCGAGCGCGGAGCCTCCGTCAACACCCTTTTGGCCTACCAGCGCGATCTCGAGGCCTATGCGGAGGAGCGTGGCCGCGACCTGCGTACGGCGGGTCCGGATGACCTTCACGCCCACCTGGCGCACCTCGCGGCGCAGGGCCTTGCGCGCAGTTCCGCGGCGCGCAAGCTCTCGGCCATCCGGCAGTTCCACCGCTTCCTGCACGGCGATGGCCTGAGCCCGGACAATCCCGCCACCGCCATCGACAGTCCGCGCGCCGCAAGGCCCCTGCCGAAGATGATCTCGCGGCAGGAGGTGGAGCGTCTTCTGGACGCCGCGCGGGCCCGTGTCACGGGGGCGGAGGGCAAGCGCCTGATCAAGGCCCAGCGCCTCCGCTGCCTTATCGAACTCCTCTATGCGACCGGCCTCCGGGTTTCCGAACTGGCGTCACTGAGCCTCCGGGCCGCCACCGCCGAGAAGGATTTCATCCTGGTCAGGGGCAAGGGCGGGCGGGAGCGCCTCGTCCCGGTCTCGGCCGCCGCGCGCGCGGCGCGGGATGATTACCTGGCCGTCCTGGCGGCCTCGGGTGCTGCCCCGTCGAAATGGCTGTTCCCCTCCTCGGGCGCGGCCGGCCACCTGACCAGGCAGCATGTGGCGGTCGAACTCAAGTCGCTGGCCCGGGAAGCCGGCCTTGACGGGGACGCACTCTCGCCCCATGTGCTGCGCCACGGCTTCGCGAGCCACCTCCTGGCTGGCGGGGCGGATTTGCGGGCGGTACAGCAGATGCTGGGCCATGCCGACATCTCGACCACCCAGATCTACACCCATGTCCAGGCCGAACGCCTGGCGGAAGTGGTGGAGACCCACCATCCGCTTGCCAAGAAAAGTTGACTTCCAGAGCGCGGAGAGCCAGTTTCCGCGCCAAACCTGACCAACCCGAGGCCCGATGCCCACCTATCTCGATTTCGAAGCCCCCCTTGCGGAACTGGAAGGCAAGATCGCGGAACTCCGCACGCTTGCCTCCGGTGACAAGGCCGTGTCGATCGCCGATGAGGTGAAGGGGTTGGAAAAGAAGGCGGCGAAGCTGCTTACCGACCTCTATGTCGGCCTCGATCCCTGGCAGAAGGCGCAGGTGGCGCGCCACCCGGAGCGGCCGCACGCCCTGGACTATATCGGCCAGCTCGTCACCGAATTCACGCCGCTCGCCGGCGACCGGAAATTTGCCGAGGACTTTGCGGTGGTGGGCGGCATCGGCCGCTTCCAGGGCCAGCCGGTGATGGTGATCGGCCAGGAAAAGGGTGCTGACACCACCTCGCGGCTCAAGCGCAATTTCGGCATGGCGCGCCCCGAGGGCTACCGCAAGGCGGTGCGCCTGATGGAAATGGCGGACCGTTTCGGCCTTCCCGTCGTCTGCTTCGTCGATACCGCAGGCGCCTATCCGGGAATAGACGCCGAGGAGCGCGGCCAGGCGGAGGCGATCGCGCGCTCAACTGACTGCTGCCTCTCGCTCGGCGTGCCGAGTATTGCCGTCGTCATCGGCGAGGGCGGCTCAGGCGGCGCCATCGCGATTGCCACCGCCAATGTGGTGATGATGCTGGAACACGCCATCTACAGCGTGATCTCGCCCGAGGGGGCGGCCTCGATCCTGTGGCGTGACGCAGCGCGCGCCAGGGACGCCGCCGCGGCCATGAAGATCACCGCCCAGGACCTGAAAAAGCTTGGCGTGATCGACGACATCGTGCCGGAGCCCAGGGGCGGCGCTCACCGCGCCGCTGGCGAGGCCATCGCCGCCACGGGCGAGGCCATCGCCCGCGCCCTCCGGACGTTCGATGGTGTATCGGCTGATTTCCTGCGCAACCAGCGCCGTGAGAAGTTTCTGGGCATCGGCCGCAATCTCTGATGCCTGGGGGCATCCTGCCGCCGTCCTGCCGCAAATTGTCACTTTGATGCATATGCCCTTACGCGCCACATGTTTGGCGCTCTGGCAGATTTCGCAGGGATGGACATGAATCGCCGACAACTCGCCGCCGGGCTTGCCGGCATCACGCTCATGGGGGCGCATCGCTTTGCCGCCGCGCAGGAGCCCCGCCTCGTCACCGTCTCGCGCCGCACGCTGGAGGTGAAGGGCAAGGCAGCCACCGTCTTCGGCCTGACCGGCCCAGACGGAAAGCCCGGCCTCGACATGCTGCTCGGCGAGCGCTTCAACGTCCGTCTCCGCAACAGCACGGACACCAGCACCATCGTTCACTGGCACGGCCTCACGCCCCCCTATGGCCAGGACGGCGTTCCGATGCTCGGGCAGGATCCGATCCCGCCTGGTCAGTCCTTCGACTACGACTTCGCCAACACGCGCTCGGGCACGCACTGGATGCACTCTCACATGGGCCTGCAGGAGCAGCAACTGCTCGCCGCACCCCTGATCGTGCGTGAGACGGCGGAGCCCCTGTTCGACACGCAGGAACACGTGGTGCTGCTGCATGATTTCACCTTCCGCGACCCCGCCGGGATCCTGGCGGAGCTGATGGGCGGCAGTGGTGCCCACGCGGCCCATTCCGGCCACGGTGCTGCAACGGACCACTCGGCCATGGACCACTCAACCATGGGCCACGGCCAGCCGGCCATGGCGGCCGGCATGCTGAACGACGTGGTCTACGACGCCTATCTCGCCAATGACCGGACGCTGGACGATCCCGAGGTCGTCGCCGTGGAGAAGGGCGGCGTGCTCAGGCTTCGCATCATCAACGGTGCTGCCGCCAGCAACATGTGGGTCGATCTCGGCGCGCTCGAGGGTGAGCTGATCGCGGTCGACGGCAATGCCATCCACCCGCTGAAGGGCCGCGTCTTCCCGCTCGCCATCGCCCAGCGCGCTGATATCCGGATCCGCATTCCAGAGGCGGGCGGTGCGTTTCCCGTGCTGTTCCGCCCTGAGGGTGTTGCCATGCGCACCGGCATCGTGCTCGCCACGGCTGGCGCCGCCGTCCAGCGTGTTGCCGAGGAGGGCGATCCCGCGCCCGCCGTCGACCTGTCGCAGGAGCGGCTCTACCGCGCCGTGGCGACACCGCGTCAGGAGCCCGTTACCCGCACCGAGATGCTCATGCTCACCGGTGGCGGGGCGGACTATCTGTGGGGGCTCAATGGCAAGGCCTCGATGCACGACACGATCTTCACCGTGCGCGAGGGCGAGCGCGTCTCCATCATGATGCACAACATGACCGCCATGTCGCACCCGATGCATCTCCACGGGCACTATTTCCACGTCACCGCCATCGGCAACACAGCGCTCGAGGGTGCGCTCCGCGACGTGGTGCTGGTACCTCCGGGTGAGACCGTGACCATCACTTTCGACGCTGACAACCCCGGCACCTGGGCCTTTCACTGTCATCACGCCTATCACATGAACGCCGGGATGATGGGAACCATTGCCTATACGAGTGCGGCCTGACCGGGTGTGCGGCCCCGCTCGGCCCCTCAGCTCCCGAAGAGCAGCTGTGAGAACCGCCGCTCCGCTTCAGGGCTGGTGAACTTCTCGCTGGCGTTTCCGGGCGTATTGGTGATCTCTCCAACCAGGCAATCCACTCCGTTCGAATAGAGATCGATGCGAACGTAGTCGAAGTTCGCGGACAGCTTGGCTGCAACAGCCGTCATCTGTGACAGGTTCCCAGGCCTCGGAATTGCGCCCTCGAACTTCGGATAGGTCATTGACATTCCCTGGTCGACCCAATCGAGGCCGACGATCAGCCTGCGATGCTCAGTGTAACGGTCAATATCGATCTGGATGACCTTTGGCTGCCCCTTGTAGCAATGAAACTTGAAATCGAGGGGGTTCGTCACCCCGAATACAAGAGGTTCGACGATCACTCTGGGAGCAATGTACTTGTACTGGGCTTCGCGCGTGGAGTCGTAGAAGTTCGTCTGAAGCCACTTGCTGATCCGGCTCCGATCGATGGCAGAGCCCCCTGTTCGCAGAATGACCTGACCGCTCATGTGAGTGGGCTTGATGCAGCACGCATCTGGAAAGTCATGGTGGCCGACAGCCTCCGGGCTGGTGATCAGCCCGAGTGTCGGCACAACGTATTCCTCGCCTGCGATGGCCTTGATGTATATCTTCGCCAGATGCTTGTCGGTTACGAAGCATCTCTCGGGACGCTGTCCCTCGGCGGTTGACTTGATGTTGAACACATAGTCGTTGAACAGGGTTTCGTCTCTGGGCAGCCTCCCGTGTACCCGCGCGAACAGAATCAAAGCGTAGAGGCGGTCACCTGTGTCGTCCTTCGGCAGATTGGTTCGGAGGGCCAGCCGATCCATCTTCTGAAGCTTCTGGGTGCCGAAGCGGGCAATGAGCTCGTTGATATCAGGATCAATGGAGATCATTCTTCGACCCAGCCGGGCGGCGCTTCGGCGCCGCCAGCCGTGAATGGGTTATCGGTATCCTGTAAACAAGCTTCCTCTGGCTGTGGGAGAACCTGTTGTCCGCGTGCCGGGGCGGAACGTTTAGTGTGATCGTGAAGTCCTTGCTGCCATTCGCAACGGCATTGCCATAGGCAGTGCGGATGCTCGAATGAAGATTCTTGCGCACGTCGATATCCGGTTGCCTGCCGTTGAGCCTGATGATGTCGAACTTCATCAGCTTGTAGCACTGCTGCAGCGCCAGGGCATGGTTCTTTGTCGCAAAGCCCTCCGGATCGTTTTTTCCGAATTGCCGCAGATCATCGCCGTGGGTGATTGCGGTGAGCGCCTCCTCGGGCAGGGGTGACCTAACGTGACCTGCCATCTCGAGCCTCTCGAGCAGATCGCCGTCCTCACCGCCCCATCCCCTGTAGGCTTCGTCATAGCCGCCCGCCTGTTCGAACATGCTCCGGCTGCAGATGAGAAAACCACACAGCTCGAAGACCTTGGGCTGGCCCGAGACATAAAAGCAGCCAGGCTGAACATTCTCCTGCGCCCACTTGCCGAGGTCCATCTCCAGCCGCATATCTGCATCGATGAAACAGAGCAGTTCGCCGCCGGCATTCATGGCGCCGATGTTCCGCGCGCGGGCCAGCGAAAACCGCGGATCGTCCAGCACCCTCACGACCTTGGCGTCAGGTGCGGCCTCCGCAACCCAGTTCGAGGTTCCCTGTTCGCAGCCATAATCGACGACGATGACCTCGGAAAAACTCTGCTTCACCATGAGTGGCAGTGTTTCCTTGAGGTGCGCAAGCCGGTTCTTGCACGTTGTAATGAAAGTCATCATCGCCATGAGGGCACCGCACTGTCCTGAATGCCCCTCAGGATAGTGGCTCGCAGTCGGTTC
>CAIYXE010000130.1 GCA_903930095.1 uncultured Hyphomicrobiales bacterium | reverse complement strand
GAGAGGGCTGGGGTGAGGGGGGGGGGCGCCGCGAGCCCGGTGCATCAAACACCGCTCAAGCGGATCCACCCCCTCACCCTCCCCTCTCCCCCACATGCGTGGGGGCGAGGGGAGCTTTGCTATCTAGACACTTCTCACCCGCGGTTCCGCCTGCCTTCTCAGCATCAGGTCGCTCACCGCCCACACCAGCGCATCCATGCGGTCCGGGCTCTTCGCGCCCTCGCGCAGCGCGCTGCACATTTCATCCTCGAGTTCGGGAAACACGCCCGCATGGCGAACGCGCCCCTGCTCATAAAGGGCAGCCACCGGCTCCGCCCGTGCCCGCTTGCCCCGCGTTGCATGGACAGCGCGGAAGGAGAGCGTCCCGTCCACCTCGCGCAGCACCTGTTCCACCATGGCGCCACCCTGGTTCACCTCCGCCACCACGCGGCAGGCCGCGCGTGCATGGTAGAGCGCCACCACGCGCTCAGCCCATTGCAGGGGCTTGGCGGGCTTCAGCGAATGGTCGTCCAGCACATAGGCCAGGCCATCGAACCCCAGCCCCACGCAGACGATGCCGCAGGCATTGGAGCTTTTCCCATGCCCCGCCGGCGGGTCGACGGCGATCACGATGCGCTTCATCTCCGGCACCTCGCGCGCCCGGCCCCGCTCGATCAGCGCGCGGCGGAACAGTGCATCGGGATCATCCTCGATCAGCTCGCCATCCAGTTCCTGCCGCCCCAGCCTGGTGCCGCCATAGCGGTCCTTCACATCGGCCAGAAAACTCTTCGCCAGATGCGCCTTGTTGTCGAAGGTGGCACTGCGTGACACCGCGGTTGAAGGGTCCGCCAGCAGCGTCTTCAGGATCGGCACCGGCCGCGGCGTCGTGGTGATCACGGCGCGCGGCTGCGTTCCCAGTCTCAGCGCAAAGGCCAGCATTTCCCAGGCGGCCTCCGCATGCCGCCACTTCGCAATCTCGTCGCACCATGCGGCATCGAACTGCGGGCCTCTCAGGCTTTCGGGTTCATCCGCCGAAAACACCTGTGCGATGGCGCCATTGGGCCAGGTCAGCAGCCGCTTCGATGGCTCGTAGCGCGGCCGCTCGCCCTCCATGTGAATGCCGAGCAGGCCGGACTTTCCCTCGATCATCACGGCCCGCGCCTGGTCCAGCGTCGGCCCGATGATGGCAATGCGCTCCGCATGGGCGCCGTCATCCGTCCAGTCACCCAGCGCCTGCGCCTTCACCCATTCGGCCCCGGCGCGCGTCTTGCCGGCACCGCGCCCGCCAAGGATCAGCCAGCTCCGCCAGTCAGCGGCGTCCGGCGGAAGCTGCTTCCATTCGCGCCCCCACATCCGCCAGTCCCGGTTCAGCATGCACCTCTCGCGGTAGCACAGCCTCTCCTGCAGCACGTCCAGGCTCTTCGCCGTGGAGCTCCCGGTGAAGACCCGCAAGTTTTGCCGCAAGTGCCTCACGCTCGGCGTCATCGAAGCGTCGGTCCTGCTTTCGCTTGGCGGTTCTCCGGGCGCGTTCCTTGCGTTCAAGCTCAAGCACCTTCTCCAGCGTGCGCACCAATGTGTTCATGGCGCGAATGTCGCGCTCGCTCGTCGCGGCGTTGGCCTCCGCCGTCAGCGTGCCGATCTGCGCCTCGAATTCGGAAAGCCGCTGCTGCAGCAGCGCCTTGAAGCGCGCCAGCGTGGCCCGCGTGCCCTGCGCCTTCTTCGATGTGCGCAGCCGCCAGCCCTCGTTCCGTGCCCGCGCCGCCAGCGCCTGGCGGGTCACTCCCGCCTCCCTGGCAATCGCCGTCACCGCCTCGCTGCCATGCTCATACCGTTCACGCACCCGCGCCCAAAAGGCTGCGGGCGCTGGTTCATCACCTGCGCCGCTCATCTTCTCACCCATTTGTGGAGTATGCCCTTTCTTACCCGGAGGAGCGCGCGCTGTCAAGGACTATTTTCCGGTAACAGGAATCTTATTTTGTCCTTGCAGTGTCACACGCGGCGTCTATTGCTCCGCACATGGACATCCGCCAGCTCCAATACCTCGCAGCGCTTGCGCGTGAAAAGCACTTCACCCGTGCGGCCCAGGCCTGCAACGTCACGCAGCCCACGCTGTCGGGCCGCATCCGCCAGCTGGAGCAGGAGCTGGGCGTTCCCATCGTCGAGCGCGGCCAGCGCTACATCGGCCTGACGCCCGAGGGCGAGCGCGTGCTGAAATGGGCGCATCTCATCCTCGACAACTGGCAGTCCCTCCAGCAGGAGCTGGCCCACATCCGTTCCAAGAAGGGCGAACTCGTCGGCCGCCTGGTGCTGGGCGTCATCCCGTCTGCCCTTCCCATGGTCAGCGTCCTCACCCGCGCCATGGAGCGCGAGCACCCGCGCGTTGAGTTCACCGTGCTCTCCCAGTCCTCGGAGGAGATCCTGCGGAACCTGCACGAGCACGCCGTCGACGCCGGCATCACCTATCTCGACAACGAGCCGGTCGAAGGCCTGATGCAGCACCCGCTCTATGTGGAGCATTACTGCCTCTTCGTGTCTGAGACTTCTCCGTATGCGGATAAATCGTCCGTCACCTGGACCGAGGCCGCGCAGGAGCCCCTGTGCCTGCTCACCCCCAACCTGCAGAACCGCCGCATCGTGGACCGCGCCTTCGCGGTGG
>CAIYXE010000129.1 GCA_903930095.1 uncultured Hyphomicrobiales bacterium | reverse complement strand
CGCCGCGGCAGAGCTCGTCGCAGATGTCGCCGTAAAAGCGCGCTTCGAGGATGAGGATGTGGGCGCGGGTCTGTTCGACGGCGGCCTTGGACTGTTCGGTTTTCATGTCGGTTTGTACTCGGTGAGGCGGGCCACATAGCGCGCCAGCATGTCGATTTCAATGTTGACCCGCTGCCCCTCGACCATGGTGCCCCATGTGGTGACGGCCTGGGTGTGCGGAATGATGTTGACCCCGAACTTGTTGCCCTCCACCTCATTGACGGTGAGCGAGGTGCCGTCGATCGCCACCGAGCCCTTGGGCGCGATGAAGCGGGCCAGCGCATCGGGCACGCGGAAGCTGAAGCGCTGCGAGCCGCCCTCAGGCGTGATCGAGAGGATTTCGCCCAGGCCATCGACATGGCCGGAGACGATGTGGCCACCCAGCTCGTCCCCGATCTTCAGCGCACGCTCGAGGTTGATGCGGGTGCCTTGCGTCCATTGGCCGAGCGTTGTCTTGGACAGGGTTTCAGCCGAGGCCTGGATGGCAAACCAGTCCTTGCCCTTTTCGATGACCGTGAGGCAGCAGCCATTGCAGGCAATGGAGGCGCCGAGGTCGACGGTGGCAAGGTCATAGGAGGTGACGATCTCAAAACGCGTGTCGCCCGCCCGGGTGACGGAGCGGATGGTGCCGATGTCGGTGATGATGCCGGTGAACATGACGTTTTGCGAACCTTAAATTCTTCCCCTTCTCCCGTTGCGCAGCAATGGGAGAAGGTGCCCGAAGGGCGGATGAGGGCCTCTTTCAACCGGCAGGACTCGTGGAGGGAAGCCCTCATCCGGCCTGTCGTCCACCTTCTCCCATCCTGCGGACGGGAGAAGGGAACTCTTGCTAAGGCGCTTCATAAACCGTCAGCAGGTCGCTCCCAAGCCTTTCCTGCTCGATGGCATGGAATGGCTGCAATGCCTGATCGAGTGGCAGGCCGGCCAGAACCGCGACACCCTTGGTGCCGAGGCTCCGTTCCGCGCGGATCAGGTGGAACTGGTCGACGAGCCCCGCCTCCAGAAAGCTGCGCGCAACGCGGGCGCCGCCTTCGACCATCAGGCGGTTGATGCCGCGGGCGGCGAGGCCTGAGAGAACCTCAGGCACGCTTCCCCGTAGCACCTCTGCCCCCCTCCGGGCGAGATGCGAGGCGGACGGCAGATCGCCCGAGCGGCTGAGCACGAAGGGCCGGGGTGAGCGGTGTTCGAGGCCCGGAAGGCGGCAGGTGAGTTCCGGATCATCCGCCAGCACGGTGCCCATGCCGACGAGAATCGCATCGCACTGGGCGCGCAGCAGGTGGACGCGGGCGCGTGCCTCCGGACCTGAAATCGCCGTGCGCTGGCCGACGCCGCCGGCGATCATGTGATCGGCAGAAACCGCCATCTTCAGAATGACTTGCGGGCGAGCCTTGAGAATGCGCGTGAGGAAGCCTGCCATGTCGCGGCGGGCCTGATCCGCCATCAGGCCGCAGGCGGCGGTGATGCCGGCGCGCTGGAGAATGGCATGGCCGCCGCCTGAAACGCGCGGGTCCGGATCCTCGATGGCGGTGACCACCCGAGAGATGCCCGCGGTGACCAGCGCCTCAGCACAGGGGCCGGTGCGGCCATGGTGCGCGCAGGGTTCCAGCGTCACATAGGCGGTGGCGCCTTTGGAGCCCTCGCCTGCCATGGCCAGCGCCTGCGTTTCAGCATGGGGCCTGCCGCCGGGCTGGGTCCAGCCCACACCCTTGAGGCGGCCATCCTTCACGATCACGCAGCCGACATTGGGGTTTTCTGCCGTGGTGCCCAGCGCGCGCAACCCCAAGCGCAGCGCGTAGTCCATCCAGCGGGCGTCGTCAGTTGTCACCGGTCTCGCCGTTGTCGTCCTCGCCCGAAAGCTCCCCCAGAAGTTCCTCGAAATCCTTGGCTTCGCGGAAATTCTTGTAGACGGAGGCGAAGCGCACATAGGCCACGTCATCGAGCATCTTGAGCGCTTCCATGACGAGCTTGCCGACGGTTTCGGACTTGATCTCGCTTTCGCCCAGGCTCTCCAGCCGCCTGACGATGCCGGAGACCATGCGCTCCACCCGCTCCGGGTCCACCGGGCGCTTGCGGAGCGCCACCTGGATCGAGCGCATCAGCTTGTCACGGTCGAAGGGAACACGCCGGCCGGATTTCTTCAGCACCATCAATTCGCGCAGCTGGACACGCTCGAAGGTGGTGAAGCGGCCGGAGCAATCCGGGCAATAGCGGCGGCGGCGGATGGCCGTGCCGTCCTCGGTGGGACGGCTGTCCTTCACCTGGGTTTCTTCGTTTGAGCAGAAGGGACAGCGCAAGGGATGGGGACTCAAGGGTTG
>CAIYXE010000128.1 GCA_903930095.1 uncultured Hyphomicrobiales bacterium | reverse complement strand
CTTCGCGCCGGTTCTCGGATGAATGAGATCATGACCAACACCCCCTTCGGCCCTGAGGACATGGCCCGCCGCCGCAAGCGGGCGATTGCCGTGGCCTTGATCCTCGCCGCACTCGTGGTGCTGTTTTTCGTCACCACGCTGGTGCATCTGGGCGGCAACGTGGCGCAGAGGTCATATTGATGCGCCAGCCAAACCCCGCCAAGAACCTTCGCGTCGCCATCATCGCGGGCGGCGTTGCCGCAGGCATGGTCGGCCTGTCCTACGCCGCCGTGCCGCTCTACCGGCTGTTCTGCCAGGTCACGGGCTTCGGCGGCACGACGCAGCGCGCCGAAGCGGCACCCGAACGCGCCACAGATAGCATCATCTCCGTCCGCTTCGACGCCAACACCTCCGGAAATCTCGCCTGGTCCTTCCACGCCGTCCAGACATCGTTGACGGTGAAGGTGGGAGAGCAGAACATGGCATATTACAAAGCCACCAACATTTCCGACCAGCCGGTCACCGGCACGGCGGTGTTCAACGTGACACCGGTTCAGGCCGGCGCCTATTTCAACAAGATCCAGTGCTTCTGCTTCACGGAGCAGACGCTTGAGCCCGGTCAATCGATCGAGATGCCCGTGTCCTTCTTCGTCGACCCGGACATGCTGGAGGATGCCGACGCCGCGGGCATCAAGGAAATCACCTTGTCCTATACCTTCTATCCGGTGGACAAGCCCAAGGCTGTTTCGGAGGCGCCGAGTACCGCCCCCGGCAGCGTCACGAACTGAGGAGTAGGGGACATGGCTGACGCCCACGCAAAGAACCACGACTATCATCTCGTCGATCCGAGCCCCTGGCCCTTTGTCGGCTCGATGGCCGCTTTCGTGATGGCGGTCGGCGCGGTCTTCTGGATGCACGGCTCCAACCCCGCCGTGATGATCCTTGGCCTCGTGGGCGTCATCTACACCATGTTCATGTGGTGGCGCGACGTGATCCGGGAAGGTCAGAGGGGCGACCACACGCCGGTCGTCAGCCTCCATCTGCGCTACGGCATGCTGATGTTCATCGCCTCCGAGGTGATGTTCTTCGTCGCCTGGTTCTGGGCCTTCTTCGACGCCAGCCTGTTCACAGGCGAGGCGATCCAGGCCTCGCGCGCAGCCGCCACCGGCGGCGTCTGGCCGCCCAAGGACATCGTGGTGTTCGACCCCTGGCATCTGCCGCTGATCAACACGCTGATCCTTCTGACGTCCGGCACCACCATCACCTGGGCGCATCACGCGCTGCTCAACAACGACCGCCAGGGCCTGAAATACGGTCTCTGGGCCACCGTGGCGCTCGGTGTGCTGTTCACCATCGTCCAGGCCTATGAATACGCGCATGCGGCCTTCGCCTTCAGCCGCGACAATGGCGGCAACATCTATGGCTCGACCTTCTTCATGGCCACGGGCTTCCATGGCTTCCACGTGCTGATCGGCACGATCTTCCTGATCGTCTGCCTGATCCGCGCCTACAAGGGCCACTTCACGCCGAAAGCGCATTTCGGCTTCGAGGCGGCGGCGTGGTACTGGCACTTCGTGGACGTGGTTTGGCTGTTCCTGTTCGCCTCGATCTATATCTGGGGTTCGCACGGCGCCGTCATCCCGGGCCACTGACGGTCCGGCGCATGTCATGACTGAGGCCGCACCGGTACCCCGCTGCGGCCTCATCGCTTTTTGAGGACCACCATGACTGATAACTACTATGCTGATCTCTCACCCGTCTCGACGGGCGTGGCGGGCAAGTGTCCGCGCTGCGGCAGGGGCAGGCTGTTCGATGGCTACCTCGCTGTGGCGAAAGGTTGCAGCAGCTGCGGCTTGTCCTATGAATTCGCCGATGGCGGCGATGGTGCGGCCTGGTTCGTCATGTTGTTCGTCTGTGTCGCCGGTGTCGGGTCGATTCTCGGCGTCGAGGTGGCCTACAGCCCATCCTACTGGGTTCACGCGCTGATCGCCATACCGGTACTGATCATCCTGCCGCTGCTGCTGCTCAGGCCGGTCAAGGGCGTGCTCCTCAATCAACAATGGAAGACGGGCGCGCGCGAAGGGCGCCGCCAGTCATGAGTGCGCAGGCACGCCAGCCGCGGCTCTGGCCGATCCTGCTCGCCACGCTGATCGGTACGGCGATCCTCGTGACGCTCGGCGTCTGGCAGGTTCAGCGGCTGCAGTGGAAGGAAGCCTTGCTCGCACAGCTTGCCGCGAATGCCGCGGCAACCCCCATTGACCTCGCCACCGCCGCGGCGCGTGCGGCCGCTGGCGAGGACATGGAATTCGTGCGGGTGAGCTTCCCCGCCACCTACCGGCACGAGGGCATGATGAAGATGCTTGCAACCTATCAGGGTGGGCAGGGCTGGACCATCATCACGCCTGCCACCTCTTCCGACGGCTTCGCGGTGATCATCGACCGCGGCCGCATTCCCGACCAGCAGCTTGATGGCTTCGACAAGCCCGGCGGCCTCGTCCAGATCGATGGCGTGCTGCGGGGCTATGGCCGCGGACGGGCCATGTTCGACCCCGACAACGACGCCCGCGCCAATCTCTGGTACTGGTGGGACGTGCCCGCCATGCTGGCGGCGGGCGGGCTTGCGCCGGAGCTCAAGCCTTTTCCCTTTGTGGTGCAACTCCTGCCCGCGGCAGCCGCAGCCTCCTTCCCACGGCCTGAAGAACCCAAGGCAAAGCTCGCCAACAACCACCTGGGCTATGCCATCACATGGTTCGGTCTCGCGGCAACGCTGCTGGCGGTGGCGGGCGTCTATCTCTCCGGCCTCCGGAAGACGCGCAGGGCCTGAGCACCGGCGGGCCCGGCGGTTGCGGGAAACCACTGCTTGATGGCCTGCGGCCCCGGGGCTAAAGGACGTCCCAAGTTCTTGAGAGGGCACGGCCTTGCGCTATGTTTCGACCCGGGGCGAGGCTCCGGAACTGGGCTTCGAAGACGTGTTGCTGACGGGCCTCGCGCGCGATGGCGGGCTTTATGTGCCAGCCCACTGGCCCGAACTGTCCTCCCGCGCGATCACGGCGCTCCAGGGCAGATCCTATGAGGACGTCGCCTATGCCGTGATGCACCCCTTCATCGGGGGCAGCATACCGGAGGCCGAGCTGAAGCCGATGATCGCCGCCGCCTATGCCAGCTTCGGCCACCCGGCCGTGGCGCCGCTGAAGCAGCTCGACGACAACCAGTGGCTTCTCGAACTGTTCCACGGTCCGACGCTCGCCTTCAAGGACGTGGCGATGCAGCTTCTCGCCCGGATGATGGACTGGGCGCTGGCCAAGCGCAGGACGCGCGCCACCATCGTCGGCGCGACGAGCGGAGACACGGGCGGCGCCGCGATCGAGGCTTTCAAGTCCTCGCACCATGCCTCGGTCTTCATGATGCATCCGCACGGCCGCGTGTCCGAGGTGCAACGCCGGCAGATGACGACGGTCGAATCGCCCTCGGTCCACAACATTGCCATCGAGGGCAACTTCGATGACTGCCAGGCCATCGTGAAGGCGCTGTTCAACGATCTCACCTTCCGCGACAGCGTGGGGCTTGCCGGCGTCAACTCCATCAACTGGGCGCGCATCATGGCGCAAGTGGTCTATTACGTGACCGCCGCCCTCTCGCTCGGCAGCCCGGGCCGCGCGGTGAGCTTTTCGGTGCCCACGGGCAATTTCGGAGATATCTTTGCGGGCTTTGTGGCGAAGCGCTTGGGGGTCCCGGTGGACCGCCTGGTGATCGCCACCAATGTGAATGACATTCTCGACCGCACGCTGAAGACCGGCCGCTACGAGACGCGCGGTGTCAGGCCCTCGACCAGCCCGTCCATGGATATCCAGGTCTCGAGCAATTTTGAGCGCCTGCTGTTCGAGGTGCACGGGCGAGACCCCCATGCGGTGCGCCGCATGATGGCGAGCCTCGCCCAGTCCGGCGCCTTCGCCATCGGCGAGCGGGAGATGGAACAGATCCGCCACGAGTTCGCCTCCGGCGCAACCGGCGAGGCGGAGACCGCCGCCACCATCCGCCGGACGCTGGCCGAGACGGGCGAACTTCTCGATCCGCACACGGCGGTGGGCTATGCGGTGGCGCGTGAGGCGGCGGCTTCCGCCAGCCCCATGGTCACGCTGGCCACCGCGCACCCCGCCAAGTTCCCCGATGCGGTGGAAAAGGCCAGCGGCATCCGGCCTGGCCTGCCGCCACGGCTCGCCTACTTGATGGCCGCGCCGGAACGGTTCACAGTGCTTCCCAACGATGTGGGCCGCGTGCGCGACTTCATCCTGTCGCAGCAGCAGGCCTAGAGCCCGAGAGTATCCGCATGAGTGTCGAGATTACCCGTCTTCCCAACGGCATCCACGTCGTGACCCATCATATGCCGCATCTTGAGACGGTGGCCCTCGGCATCTGGGTGAAGGCGGGCGCGCGCGATGAGCGGGCGGAGGAGAACGGCATCGCCCATTTCCTCGAGCACATGGCCTTCAAGGGCACCCCGCGCCGCTCCGCCCGGGACATCGCCGAAGAGATCGAGTCGGCGGGTGGCGAGATCAACGCCGCGACCGGCATGGAAACCACCACCTATTATGCACGCGTGCTGAAGGATGATTGGGCGCTGGCGCTGGACATTCTCGCCGACATCTTCACCTCGCCCGAACTCGATGACGAGGAGCTGGAGCGCGAGCGCGACGTGATCCTGCAGGAAATCGCCGCCGCGCACGACCAGCCGGACGATCTCGTCTTCGACCTCGCCCAGGCCGCGAGCTTCGGCGCGCATCCGCTGGGGCGCTCCATTCTCGGCACGCATGATCTCATCGGAGGCGTCACGCGCCAGCAGATCCTCGACTGGCGCAACCGCAACTACTGGGGTTCGCGCATCGTCGTCGCTGCGGCAGGCCACATCGACCACGCGGCCTTCGCGCGTGAGGCCGAGCATCTGCTGGGCGGGATCGAGCAGGGTCATGAGCCGCAGCGCGAGCTTCCCGCCTTCCAGCCCACCGCCTGCACCGCGGAAAAGCCGCTGGACCAGGCGCATCTGGTGCTCGCCTTCGCGGCACCGAGCTACCGCGACCCCGAGATCTACGTGCTTCAGGTGCTCTCCAACATCCTCGGCGGCGGCATGTCGTCCCGGCTGTTCCAGGAGGTGCGCGAAAAGCGCGGGCTCTGCTACAGCGTCTTCTCCTTCGGGTCTGCCTATGAGGATGCAGGCCAGGTCGGCGTCTATGCCGCGACCTCGCCCGAGCATTCGAACGAGCTCCTCGACCTTACGACCGGCATCATGCTGTCGGTCGCGGCCGAGGTGACGGAGGCCGAGGTGGCGCGCGCCAAATCGCAGCTGAAGGCGAGCCTCGTCATGAACCTCGAGAGCGCGTCGGCCCGCGCCGATCAGATCGCGCGGCAGTTCCTCGCCTTCGGCGAAGTACCCTCCATTACCTCCCTGACGCAGAAGATCGACGCCGTGACCCCGGAACAAGTGCGGGAGCTCGCCGCACGGCTGTTCTGCAACCGCAGGCCGGCCTTCGGCGCGGTGGGGCACATCGGCCAGCTTGCGGGCTATGATGCCATCGCACGGCACTTCGGGTGAGCTGACATGGCCTTTCTCCGCTCGCCCTTCGCCGCTGACCCGCCCCCCACCTTGCGGGATGGGCATGCGGTGATGCGCGTGCCGGACATGACCGATTACGAACAGTGGGCTGCCTTGCGCGCCCGAAGCCGGGATTTCCTCACCCCTTGGGAGCCGGTCTGGCCCGCCAACGACCTGACGCGCGCCGCCTTCCGCAGCCGCATCCGCCAGTACTGGCGCGACATCGACGATGACGCCGCCTACCCCTATTTCATCTTTGACGCGCAAGGCGAGGTGCTGGTCGGCGCGCTGACGCTCTCCAACGTGCGCCGCGGCGTGGCACAGACCGGAACGCTTGGCTATTGGATCGGCCTTCCCCATGCGCGGCGGGGCTACATGACATCGGCCGTGCGGCTGGCGGTGGATTTCGCTTTCCGCCATCTTGGACTACACAGGGTTGAGGCGAGTTGTCTTCCGCATAACCGCGCCTCGATAAACCTCCTGCAGAAATGTGGATTCGAGCGCGAAGGCCTGGCACGGGGTTATCTCAAGATCGCCGGCGAATGGCGCGATCATCTCCTCTTTGCAAGGCTTTGCAACTGACGCTGTGGCGAGCATCGTGTATCATTCCTTGCCAAGGGACGGCGTGGGGGCTTAGTTGGCCGGATGAATTTCGCGACTGACAGGGCAGGGAAAGCTCTTGTCCGGTGCCTGCTGCTGGCGGTGCTGCTGTTGTTCGCGGCGCTCGTCTTGCCGCATGCCGGGCAGGCCGTGGCGTTGGTCGATCTTGCCACCCTCGGCCAGCAACGTGACCTCGGTCCTGTCCTCGGCACCGTCGAGACCGACCAGCGCAGCCTCGAGGTTGAGCTTCCGGGCGCCACGCCTGCCGCGCGCAAAACCATCATGCTCACGGCCAAGGGACCGGGGCCCCGCTTCAGCTGGCTGGTCGCCGCCATGTCGAACAGCGCCGATGGCCCGCGTGAGGCGGTGATCTCGATTCCCCACCAGCGATTCCCGGGCTCGGGCTTCCTGCCGCTGAAGCCCGCGGGGCCGCGGCTGTTCAGCGCCATGGTCTCAGGCGATGCGCGGATCGACCTGATCGAGCAACCCGGCGAGACCGCCTATGCCGTGAGCCTGCCCGCGGGCAGCACCGCGGCCATCGCTTTCGAAATGGTCAGCCCTGACCCGGTGCCGGTGACGATCTGGCAGCGCGACGCCTTCGACTCTCGCAAGGATTATCTCTCCTTCTTCCGCGGCGCGCTTCTCGGCGTCTCCGTGCTGATGGCTGTTGCGCTCTTCGCGCTCTACGGTTTCCGGGCGCGCGCCCTGTTTCCGGTGGCGGGCGGTTTTGCCCTTGCCGCCACGGCCTTCATGATGCTGGAGGCGGGCCATCTGCCGGATCTCCTGTCGGGACTGGCCATCCCCGGCTATAATTTGCAGGCCCTGCGTGCCTGCGTCGAGGGGCTGATGGCGGCCTTCCTGCTGCTGCTGCTTGGCTCACTCTCCGAACTGCAGCGGTTATCCCGCGTGGCAGGCACGCTGCTGATGTCGCTGGGAGGCCTCGCCTTCGCCCTGCCGATCTACGGCTTCGCCGATCCGATGATGGCGGCGAGCCTGGCGCGCGGCCTTTTTGCCGCAACGGCCGTGCTGGGCTTTCTGCTCATCGTCATTCTGTGGCGCAAGGGCGAGGTGAAGGCTGAGACGACGCTCACCTCCTGGGGCGCGATCCTGATCTGGACGATCCTGGCTGTTGCCGCTGCCCTCGCGGCCAATCCCGGCGCCGTGATGTCGGGACTGCTGCAGGCGGGGCTCGGCGCGGTTCTGGTGGTGATCGGCTTCGCGCTTGCCCATCACGCCTTTGCCCAGGGCTTTCTTTCGCGCCACTTCTTCCGCGAGGCGGGACGTCATCAACTCGCCATGGCGGGTGCACGCGCCTATGTGTGGGATTGGCAGCCTGGTGACGGTGAGCTTTACGTGAGCCCCGAAATCAGCCGGGCCCTTGGCCAGCCTGCCGCCGGTTTCGAGAGTGCGGCGAGCGAGGCCATCCTGGAGATCATGCATCCGGGCGACCGGTCAGCCTATCTTGCCGCCGTCGAGCAGGCGGCCTCCGGCGGGCGCGCGCCCGTCGAGCGCCAGTTCAGGCTGAGCCATGGCGAGGGCGGCTACCGCTGGTTTGAGCTGCGGGCCCGCGCGATCATCGGCCAGGGCCCGCGCGCCCAGCGCTGCATCGGCACGCTGGTGGACGTGACCGACGCCAAGCTGTCCGAGGAGCGCCTGCTGCAGGATGCCGTCTATGATGTGGTGACGGGCCTGCCCAACCGTGCACTGTTTCTCGACCGGCTGGAGCGCGTCATCGCCGCGTGGAAGCCGGAGCATGCTGGCGGGCTCTTCGTCCTGATGGTCGATCTCGATCGCTTCAAGATCATGAACGAGGCGCTGGGCCACGAGGCGGGCGATGCGATGCTCTCGATTGTGGGGCGCAGGATCAAGTCGGAAACCGGCATTACCGACTCGATCGCACGGCTGCCGGGCGACAAGTTCGCCGTGCTGTTCCACGAGATCCCGGGAAAGCGCGATGTCGTGAGCTTCGCCGACGTGCTGGCCAAGGCCGTGGCCCGCCCGATCAAGATCGACGACGAGGACTTCGTGCTCACCGCCACAATCGGCATCGCGCGCTACAGCGGTGAGGATGTCTCGGCCGAGATGCTGCTGAAGAATGCCTCCATCGCGCTATACGAGGCGCGGCGCAAGGGCAGTGCTTCGGTCGAGCTCTTCAATCCGTCCATGGTGGATGAACGCGCCGAACTGGTGATCCTCGAGGCCGAACTCCGCCGTGCAGTGGAGCGGGGCGAGTTCGAGGTCCATTACCAGCCGATCGCCCGGCTTGCCGACATGCAGCTTGCCGGTTTTGAGGCACTGGTGCGCTGGAACCACCCCG
Source organism: uncultured Hyphomicrobiales bacterium (assembly GCA_903930095.1). Taxonomy (GTDB): domain Bacteria; phylum Pseudomonadota; class Alphaproteobacteria; order Rhizobiales; family Aestuariivirgaceae; genus Aestuariivirga. Next base: position 908 of record CAIYXE010000128.1, on the reverse strand, counting down.
GCATGGGGCTTCTCGCTCCGGAGAGCTTCATCGCGCTCGCCGAGGAAACCGGATTGATTCGCGATATCGGCCGCATCGTGCTGAACGAGGCGGGCCGCCAGCTCGGCATCTGGCAGCGCTTCTACCGCACGTCCGAACCTGCTTTCGTGGCCGTCAACCTCTCCTCCTCGCAGCTGATCGAGCCGAGCCTGCTCGACGACGTGAAGCAGATCATCAACCGCGAGGGCCTGCAGCGCGGCAGCTTCAAGATCGAGGTGACGGAATCCCTGGTGATGCAGTATCCCGAGCGTGCGGCGCAGATCCTGGAGCGGCTGCGGGAACTGGGCGTCGGCCTGTCGTGTGACGACTTCGGCACTGGCTATTCCTCGCTCTCCAGCCTCCGGAAACTGCCCTTCGACACGCTGAAGGTGGACCGCAGCTTCATCTCCCATGAGGGCAGGGAGCAGCGCGCCGAGATCATCCTCAGCTCCATCATCACGATGGGCCATGATCTGGGCCTTGCTGTGGTCGCCGAAGGCATCGAGAGCCAGGAACAGGTGAATCGCCTGGGTGAGCTGGGCTGCGACTACGGCCAGGGCTTCTTCATCGGCAAGCCCATTACGTCCCGGCAGGTGAACGATGCGCTGGCAGGTCTTCCCTATGCCTTCTCCGCGGAGCGCACGGCCATTTCCTGGCTCTGGGAGCGCAGCCAGAAGGACCCGCCGCCTGAGCCCCGGCTGTGGCCAATGACCGGGCGCGACGTGGCAGCGCCGGAGGACCAGCTTCCACAAGGCGAGGAACAGAGGCGCGAGGATGCTTCGCCTGCACCATTGCCTCCCCGGCGGCCATCCATGAAGGAGGCCGAAGAGACCCCAGCGCCAGAGGCTGGATCATCGCCAGATGATGATGCGGCTGAGCCGGCGCTGGAT
>CAIYXE010000127.1 GCA_903930095.1 uncultured Hyphomicrobiales bacterium | reverse complement strand
TCAGGACGAACCGTGGATCCTCGAGAACGGATCTTATTGGGCCTCCGACGACACCGTTCAGCTCGGCCTGCACCGGGAACGGATGTTCACCTCGTTCCGCGCCGGAGAAGGCTTCATCGATTTTCAGACGAAGGTGAGCGGGAATGGCCGCGTGGTGCTGAATGCGGCGGGGCCAGTTGAGGAGATCGACCTCGGCAGTGAGACCATCTCGGTTGAAGGAAAGCTCGTCATCGCCCGCAGTGCTGGCGTCACCTACCGGGTTGGCAATCCAACACGCTCGATGTTCAGCTACTGGCTGTCAGGTGAGGAATATGTGCGGCGCTATACCGGACCTGGCCGGATCCTGCTCGTGTCCACGCCCTACTTCAACTGGCGCATGGCGGCAGAGGCGAACCTCACACAGACCATGCAGCCCGAAGCTGAGCGCCGGCAACAAAAGGCCGCGCTCAGATCGGGATGAGTTGCATTGAGCCCGCGGTCAAGCGGGAACCGTCGGAGGAGATGGGCGCGCAGGTGGACGGCGTGCCCTTGGGCAGGAAGCTCGTCGGGTTCCGTGCCTCGCAGAGCTTGCCGTCGGCGGCGGTCCAGATGCCCGTGCCGATGCCCTTGCCGGTCTCGTCATATTCGAAGGTGCCGTCCCTGAAGTAAGTGACGGTGCCCTTGCGGCCGGCGCTGGCAAAGCTGAAGCGGCGTTCCGCCAGGGCGCGGTTGATGTCTGCCGCCTTCAGTTCTCCGGTGGGCAGCGGCGCGATGGGCTGCTGGGTGATGGCAGGGTCCACCACTGCCAGGTCATTCTTGGAAGAAGAGCATGCCGCGAGGGCCAAGCCCGCCACTGCCAGTGTGATGATGCGCAGGCCAAAGGAATGAGACGCCACGGATCAGACGCCTTCCGCCAGGACGACGACGCGCGAGCCAATCGGCACGCGGCGATAGAGTTCAACCACGTCCTGGTTCACCATGCGGATGCAGCCCGAAGACGCGTTCTTGCCGATCGACAAGGGCTCGGTCGTGCCATGGATGCGGTAAAGCGTGTCATTGCCGTTCTGGAAGAGATAAAGGGCGCGCGCCCCCAGCGGATTTTCAGGCCCGCCCGGCATGCCATTCGCCCACTTCGCCTTCTCGGGGCTGCGCGCGATCATTTCCTTCGGTGGCGTCCACCGCGGCCACATCACCTTGCGGCCAACATCCGCGAGACCCGCCCAGCGGAAGCCGTCACGCCCGACGGCACAGCCCCAGCGGATGGCCTTGCCACCTTGCAGCACGAGGTACAACTGGCGCGCCTGCGTGTCGACGATGATGGTGCCGGGCCACTGGCGGCCGCTGTAATCCACCACTGCCGGCCTGAACGCCTCCGGCAGCTTTCCGTAGTCAAACTTCGGCAGCGGATAGGGATCATCATCCGAAGCCTGCGCGAAGGATGCGCCTACAATCGGCGCGGCGAGCAGGCTGGAAGCCGCCCCGGTTATGACTGCCCTGCGAGAAAGCATTGCCGATCCTTTTGTCAGTTCCGAAAGAGACAGAGTTTCTAAGTAGCAAATTGGAGGCAAAACGCTAAACCATTATTAACGGTATTCTTGTGGCCGCAATCAATTGTGCGGCATTAAACATTCGAGAGAAAAAATATGCTGCGCCCTGAGGTTGCAGCATGGTCATCTCCAGATTGAATGGTGCGCCAGCTATGCCCGGCGGGCAGCCGTGCCCAAACGGGACAAGCCCTTGTTGCCTGAGCATGACTGCGCCTATTCTCCGCCCCTCAAGGGGAGATTCCACAATGAATATACTGGTCATCGGCGGCGGCGGCATGGTCGGCGTCAAGCTGATCAACCGCCTGGCGGCAGACGGACGGCTGGGCGAGGCGGCCATCGGCAAGATCATCCGCCATGACGTGGTGCTGGCGCCGCCACCGCCTGCCTCTTCCTTCCCGATCGAGACGCTGATCGGGGATCTCTCCGTTGCGGGCGAGGCCGAGAAGCTGGTCGCACTCCGCCCGGACGTGATCTTCCATCTCGCGGCCATCGTGTCGGGCGAGGCCGAAGCCGATTTCGAGAAGGGCTACCGGATCAATCTCGATGGAACGCGCTATCTCTTCGAGGCGATCCGCAAGGCCGGCGGCGGCTACAAGCCCAAGGTGATCTTCACCTCCTCGATTGCCGTGTTCGGCGCGCCCTTTCCGGAGGCCATCCCGGATGACTATTTCACAACACCGCTCACCAGCTACGGCACGCAGAAGGCAATCGGCGAGCTCTTGCTGTCTGACTATTCGCGGCGCGGTCTCTTCGATGGCGTCGGCCTGCGCTTCCCGACGATCTGCGTCAGGCCGGGAAAGCCCAACCTTGCGGCCTCGGGCTTTTTTTCCAACATCATCCGCGAGCCACTCGCCGGACACGAGGCGGTGCTGCCGGTCTCCGAGGACGTGCGCCACTGGCATGCTTCGCCGCGTGCCGCCACCCGGTTCCTCATCCATGCCGCGACGATGGATACGGGCCTGCTCGGCAACCGCCGCAACGTGACGCTGCCCGGCATCTCCTGCACCGTCGGCGAACAGATCGCGGCGCTGCGCAAGGTGGCGGGC
>CAIYXE010000126.1 GCA_903930095.1 uncultured Hyphomicrobiales bacterium | reverse complement strand
GACTACGGCCAGGGCTTCTTCATCGGCAAGCCCATTACGTCCCGGCAGGTGAACGATGCGCTGGCAGGTCTTCCCTATGCCTTCTCCGCGGAGCGCACGGCCATTTCCTGGCTCTGGGAACGCAGCCAGAAGGACCCGCCGCCTGAGCCCCGGCTCCGGCCAATGACCGGGCGCGACATTGTGGCGCCGGAGGACCAGCTTCCGCAAGGCGAGGAGCAGCGGCGCGAGGATGCTTCGCCTGCACCGTTGCCTCCCCGGCGGCCATCCATGAAGGAGGCCGAAGAGACCCCAGCGCCAGAGGCTGGATCATCGCCAGATGATGATGCGGCTGAGCCGGCGCTGGATGCTTCCGAAGGCCCGGAAGAATCTCCCTTGCCAGTGGAGGCCGAGCACGAGGAAGAGCCGCCGCCTCCCGCACCGCGCCGCCGCAAGGGCCAGCGCCGCGCGCCGGTTCTGGGTCTCGCGGAAGAATAGAACATCCCTCGGGCCAGTTGCGCTCTATGCGTGGCCAGAATCGCTTGAGAGCATTGCCGGGTCGATGCCGAGCTTCTTCAGTGCCGCCGCGTAGCGCGCATCGAAGTCCAGCACGAAAACGAGGTCATCATCGGCCTGGCAGGTGAGCCAGCCATTGTGCTGTATCTCGTTCTCGAGCTGGCCCGGCGCCCACCCGGCATAGCCCAGCGCCAGCACCGCCCGTTCAGGCCCCTCGCCGCTTGCCATGGCGTGCAGAATGTCGACGGTTGCGGTGAGGGCGATGTTCTCGGCAACCGGAAGGCTCGAATCGGCGGTGAAGTAGTCTCTCGTGTGCAGCACGAAGCCGCGGCCCTGCTCGACCGGGCCGCCGAACAGCACGGGCATGTCCATCAATTCCTGCGGCGGCGTGACCGGGCCGTTCTCGCCCTTGATGTCGAGCTGGGCGAAAAGCTCGCCGAAGCTCATCATGGGCGCGGCCTTGTTGATGATGATGCCCATGGCGCCCTGCTCGGAATGGACGCACAGGTAAATGACGCTCCTTTCGAAGCGCGGGTCGCTCATGCCCGGCATGGCGATCAGAAGTTGCCCGTCCAGATAGGGGCCCGTGGTCATCATGCCACTTCCCTTCATGCGGCCGCCATGCCCGCGCTCCATCCCGGTGCTGACGGGAAGGTGGTTGGCGGCGGACACGCTTTCTTCCATATAGGAGCAATGTGGCTTCGATCAATCATCGCGGGAGTGGCTTGTTTCCTGCTGGCGCCTGCGGCGCTGGGCGCGGAACAGCCCTACCGGGTATCCCTCATCGGCGATTCCTTCGACGGGCGGTCCTGGCAAACGGGCGTGCTCATTGAGCTGGCTCCCGGCTGGAAGACCTACTGGCGCATGCCGGGCGAGGCGGGCATTCCGCCGGAATTCACCTGGACTGCCTCTGAACCCGCCGAGGTGATCGTGTCCCTTCCGGCGCCCTCGCGCTTTGCCGACCAGAGCGGCGAGACTGTCGGCTATGAGGGGGAGGTCCTGTTTCCCGTGGCGGTGACGCCGGACAAGGCGACCGGGCTGGACCTGAAGCTCGACCTCTTCTTTGCGGTGTGCAAGGACATCTGCATCCCGGCATCGGCCCAGGCCATGGTTACCCTCGGTCCCATGATGCTTGATCCTGCTGGCAGTGCGCGGGTAGAGAAGGTGAGGGAAGCCGTGCCGGGCCCGGGTTCGGCCGTCAGTTCGGCGAGGATCGTCATGGAGGGCGGCAAGCCCGTGCTGCTGCTTGAACTTGCCGAAAGACCGGAGGACATCTTCGTGGAGATGCCGGGCTCGGCTTACTTTCGCGCACCCGTCTTCTCCGCTGATGGCCGCACCGCAAGCCTTGTGGTCGACAATCTCAAGGATCCCGGCAGCCTGGCGGGCGCCGCCCTGAGGCTGACCTACCGGCTGAACGGCGCTGGCCTCGAGCAGACGGTGCCGTTGCCCTGACACTTCCATTCACACCAAGCAAAGGACAAGACAAGATGACGATCAAGCCAGGCGACAGGCTTCCTGCCATAGAATTCACCGTATCGACTGCCGAGGGTCCGCAGAAGATGTCGGCGGATGTGCTCTTTTCCGGCCGCAAGGTGGTGCTTTTCGGCCTGCCTGGCGCCTTTACGCCGACCTGCAACATGAACCACCTGCCGGGCTTCCTGCTGGCGCATGACGACATCAAGGCACATGGGGTGGACACCATCGCCTGCACCGCAGTGAACGACATCCACGTGATGAAGGCCTGGGGCAAGGCGACCGAATCGGAAGGCAAGATCCTGATGCTGGCCGACGGCAATGGCGAGTTCGCGAGGGCTGCGGGCCTCGACCTTGACCTCAATGCGGCGGGCATGGGCCATCGCTCCAAGCGCTATTCCATGATCGTCGAGGACGGCGTGGTGAAAACGCTCAACATCGAGACGGAGCGTGGCGTCAACGTTTCGGGTGCGGAAACCATCATGAAGCAGTTGAAGGAACGGGCGGAAACCTAGGAGGCTACCCTCCCTTCCGCTTGAACGGCGCCATGCCCATGCGCGCCAGTTCGTCGGCGCGTTCATTGCCGTCATGGCCGGCATGGCCCTTCACCCAGTGCCAGGAAACCTGATGCCTGCCGAGTGCGGCCTCGAGGCGCTGCCAGAGCTCGGCGTTCTTCACCGGCTTCTTGTCGGCGGTCTTCCAGCCGTTCTTCTTCCAGCCGTGGATCCACTTGGTGATGCCGTCCTTCACGTAGCTGGAATCGACATGCATCTCGATGGCGCATGGCCGCTTCAACGCCTCGAGCGCGGCGATGGCGGCCATCAGCTCCATGCGGTTGTTGGTGGTGTCTGCCTCGCCGCCCGACAGCTCCTTGCGGGTGCCGTTGTAGTCGAGGATAACGCCCCAGCCGCCGGGCCCCGGATTGCCGGAGCAGGCTCCGTCCGTATGCGCGATCACCTTGCCGTCCGTCATTGCGCGGGCTGAACCTCGCGCAGTTCCCGCGGCAGCTTGAAGGAGACATTCTCCTCGCGCAGCGTCACCATCTCGACGGAGACATCATAGTGCGCGCGGAAGGCGTCGATGATTTCATTGACGAGGAGTTCGGGTGCCGACGCGCCCGCGGTGATGCCGATGGTGGAGAGGCCCTGGAGCGTTGCCCAGTCGAGTTCGCCCGCGCGCTGCACCAGCATGCTCCGCGGCGTGCCATGCCGCTCGCCCACCTCGACAAGGCGGCGGGAGTTGGATGAATTGGGTGCGCCCACCACCAGCAAAAGCTCGATGCGGCCTGCGATGGATTTCACCGCTTCCTGGCGGTTGGTCGTGGCATAGCAGATGTCTTCCTTGTAGGGGCCCTTGATCGCGGGAAAGCGCTTCTGGAGGGTGGCGATCACATCCTTCGTGTCGTCGACCGAGAGCGTGGTCTGGGTGACATAGGCGAGCTTCTGCGGATCCTTGACGGCAAGCGTCTCCGCATCCTCCACAGTCTCGATAAGGCTCACCGCGCCCTCCGGCAGCTGGCCCATCGTGCCGATCACCTCCGGGTGGCCCTTATGGCCGATCAGGATGATCTCGAAGCCGTCCGCATGGTGGCGCTGGGCCTCCATGTGCACCTTCGTCACCAGTGGGCAGGTGGCATCGAGCTGGAACATGTGCCGGGCGGAAGCAGCGGCCGGCACGGATTTCGGCACGCCATGGGCCGAGAACACCACCGGGCGGTCCCCGTCGGGGATCTCGTCCAGTTCCTCCACGAAGACCGCGCCCTTGGCTTTGAGGTCATCGACCACGAACTTGTTGTGCACGATCTCGTGGCGCACGTAGACGGGGGCGCCGTAGAGCGCCAGCGCCCGCTCCACGATGTCGATCGCCCGCACCACCCCGGCGCAGAAGCCGCGGGGCGCCGCCAGCAGGATGGTGAGCGGTGGCCTCGATTGGTCGGTCATGCGCCAAGAAATGCGTGGGCTGTCTGCCGATGTCAACAGCTGAGCAAGCATTGCATGTCAGTCGCGCTTGACTTGTTTGGCCATCGGCATAGTTTCAGGGCCGTTCAGCACAGCGCCCTGTGCGGAAGAGACCGGTTTACCCCGGCGCCGAAGGAGCAACCGCCCCGGAAACTCTCAGGCAAAAGGACCGGCAGGGCGTAAGTTCGAACTCTGGAGAGTAGCGGCACCTGAGACAGGGGGCCGCTCACCGAAGGAGCAAGCATCCGATGTCAGAGTGACCGGATGTGAAATCTCTCAGGTCTCGTACAGAGGGGGCAGATCCGGTTTCGCCGGGTCTGGCCCAGCTTTGTCCGGAGACCTGACATGAGCGGCGACGCTCCCAAACGAACATCCCTTTACGATGAGCATGTGAAGCTTGGCGCCCGCATGGTGCCCTTCGCCGGCTACGACATGCCGGTGCAGTATCCCACCGGCATCATCGCCGAGCACAGCTGGACGCGTACCAATGCCGGGCTCTTCGACGTGTCGCACATGGGCCAATGCGTGATATCGGGCGACAGTTTCGAGGCCGTGGCCAAGGCAATGGAAAAGCTGGTGCCCGCCGATGTGCTGGGCCTCAAGCGCCGCCAGCAGCGTTATTCGCAGCTCCTCTCGGAAGAGGGCGGAACGCTCGACGACCTGATGATCACCCGGCACGACGAGGACGGCTTCCTCTACGTGGTGGTCAATGCTGGCCGCAAGGATCACGACTATGCATGGTTCGAGCAGCATTTGCCGCGCCGGGTCAGCCTGAAGCGGCTGGATGGCCTCTCCCTCATGGCGCTGCAGGGCCCCAAGGCCGAGGCGGTGCTCGCCAAACATGCCCCGCTGATGCGGAACCTGCCCTTCATGCAGTCGGCGGACATCGAGATCGGCGGCATGCGCACGCAGGTCTCGCGCTCGGGCTACACCGGCGAGGACGGCTTCGAAATCTCCGTCTCGAACGCCGATGCGCCCAAGCTGTGGAACCTGCTGCTCTCCGACCCGCTGGTCAAGCCGATAGGGCTGGGCGCACGCGATTCGCTCCGCCTCGAGGGCGGCCTCTGCCTTTATGGCCATGAGCTGGACGAGACCATCTCGCCGGTCGAGGCCGATCTTCTCTGGTCGATCAGCAAGCGCCGCCGCGCCGAAGGCGGTTTCATCGGCGCGGCCCGCGTGCAGAAGGAACTGGCCGATGGCGTGTCACGCAAGCGTGTGGGCATCAGGCCGGAAGGCCGGGCCCCGGCGCGTGAGGGCACGGTGATCACCGACACGTCAGGCCGCGAGATCGGCAAGGTCACCTCCGGCGGCTTCGGCCCAACCGTCGGCGGGCCCATCGCCATGGGCTACGTCGAGACACCATCCGCGGTGCCCGGAACGAAAATCAATCTCATCGTGCGCGGCAACGCCATGCCCGCCGGGATCGTCAAGCTTCCCTTCATCCCCAACAGATTCAAGCGCTAGGAGACACGCATGACCGTCAAGTACAGCAAGGACCATGAGTGGGTGACCGTCGAGAACGGCGTCGCCACCATCGGCATCACCAACCACGCCCAGGAGCAGCTGGGCGACGTCGTCTTCGTGGAGTTGCCCGCCATCGGCAAGAAGATCGCCGCGCATGACCAGGCCGCCGTCGTCGAAAGTGTCAAGGCCGCGAGCGAGGTCTATGTGCCGGTCTCGGGCGAGGTCGTGGACGTCAACAAGGAGCTCGAAGGCGATCCCGCCATGGTCAACCGTGAGGCCGAAGGCGGCGCCTGGTTCATGAAGGTGAAGCTGTCCAACCCGGCGGAACTCGACGGGCTGATGGACAAGGCCGCCTACGACAAGTTCGTGAACGGTTGAGGAACAAGATGGTCAGCCGCCTAACCTTTGCCGAGCTCGAGCCCGGCGCGAATTTCGTGGCCCGTCACATCGGGCCTGACGAGGCCGACACCGCCGAGATGCTGAGAAGCCTCGGCGCCAAGTCGCTTGATGATTTCATCGCCCGCGTGGTGCCAGACGCGATCCGCACCAAGCGCCCGCTGGAACTGAAGAAGGCGATGCCGGAACGCACGGCGCTTTCCTACCTTCGCAGGATGGCCGACCGGAATGATGTGTTCGTCTCGATGATCGGCATGGGCTACTACGGCACGGTGACGCCCAAGGTGATCCTGCGCAACGTGCTGGAGAACCCGGGCTGGTACACCGCCTACACGCCCTATCAGGCTGAGGTGAGCCAGGGCCGCCTTGAGGCGCTGTTGAACTTCCAGCAGATGGTCATCGACATGACCGGCCTTCAAATCGCCAATGCCTCGCTCCTCGACGAGGCAACCGCCGCGGCTGAGGCCATGGCCATGGCCAGGCGCGTGGTGAAGACCTCCGCCAATACATTTTTCATCGACCGTGACACGCATCCGCAGACCATCGGCGTCATCGAGACGCGCGCGCGCGCCTTCGGACATGAGGTGGTGATCGGCGACCCGCTGAAGGACCTGAAGCCGGAATCGGTCTTCGCCGCACTCCTTTCCTATCCGGGCTCCTCCGGCGAGGTGCGCGACTTCCGCCCGGTGATCGCGAAGCTCCATGGCGCGGGAGCGCTCGCCATCATGGCGACGGATCTCCTCGCGCTGGCGCTGCTGGCGCCGCCAGGTGAACTGGGCGCGGATATCGCCATCGGCTCCGCCCAGCGCTTCGGCGTGCCCATGGGATATGGCGGCCCGCATGCGGCCTTCTTTGCCACCAAGGACGAATACAAGCGCGCCATGCCCGGCCGCGTCATCGGCGTCTCGGTCGATTCGGAGGGCCACCGCGCGCTCCGCATGGCGCTGCAGACGCGTGAGCAGCACATCCGCCGCGAAAAGGCGACGAGCAACATCTGCACCGCGCAGGTTCTGCTGGCGGTGATCGCCGGCATGTTCGCCGTCTACAACGGCCCCAGGGGCATCGCCAAGATGGCCGAGCGTACGCACCGCCTGGCCGAGATCTTCGCCGCCGCAGTGAAGGGCTTCGGCTTCGAGGTGGTGACGAAGAGCTTCTTCGACACGGTGACGATCCATGCCCCGGGCCGGGCGCATGCGCTGTGGGCCAGGGCCAAGGAGCAGCGCATCAATCTGCGCTTCGTCGATGCCGATCACCTCGGCATCTCCTTCGACCAGTCGGTGAGGCGGCAGGAACTCGAGCGGCTGCTCAGCGTATTCCGCACCGACGCGCTGGAGCGGATATCGATCGACGCTGTCGACAAGGGGCTCAAGGAGTGCATCCCGGAGCCCTTGCGCCGCATGACGAGCTATCTGACGCATCCCGTCTTCTCCATGTACCACTCCGAAACCGAGATGCTGCGCTACCTGCGCCACCTGCAGGTGAAGGACGTGGCGCTCGACCAGGCGATGATCCCCCTCGGCTCCTGCACCATGAAGCTCAATGCCACCACGGAGATGATCCCCGTCACCTGGCGCTCCTTCTCGATGCTCCATCCCTTCGCCCCCCTTGAGCAGGCGCAGGGCTACATGCAGCTCTTCGAGGAACTGGAGGAGATGCTGGCGGAAATCACCGGCTTCGATGCCGTCTCGCTGCAGCCAAATGCGGGAAGCCAGGGCGAATACGCGGGCCTGCTTGCGATCCGCGGTTACCACCAGTCGCGTGGCGACACGCATCGCGACATTTGCCTCATTCCCGTTTCGGCGCACGGCACCAACCCGGCCTCCGCCATCATGGCGGGGATGAGGGTCGTGGTCGTGGCCTGTGACGCGCATGGCAACGTGGATGTGGCCGACCTTAAGCGCAAGGCGGGCGCGCATGCCTCCGAACTCGCGGCACTCATGATCACCTATCCCTCGACGCATGGCGTCTTCGAGGAGGCGGTGAAGGATATCTGCGAGATCGTGCACGCCCATGGCGGCCAGGTCTATCTCGACGGCGCCAACCTCAATGCGCAGGTGGGCCTCGTCAGGCCAGCGGAACTGGGCGCGGACGTCTGCCACATGAACCTGCACAAGACCTTCTGCATCCCGCATGGCGGCGGCGGGCCCGGCATGGGGCCGATCGGCGTCAAGGCGCATCTGGCTCCCTTCCTGCCGGGCCACGGCGTGGTCACGGGCGTGAACCCCGCAGCAGGGCGTGACCAGTCGCAGGGCGCGGTCTCCGCGGCGCCGTGGGGCTCGGCCTCGATCCTTCCCATCTCATGGACCTACATCGCCATGATGGGCGGCGAAGGGCTGACCAGGGCGACGATGATGGCGATCCTCAATGCCAATTACATCGCCCGGCGCCTCGATCCGCATTTCCCGGTGCTCTACAGGGGGCCGGGCGGCTTCGTCGCGCATGAATGCATCATCGATCTCAGGTGGCTCAAGGAGCGCACGGGGCTTTCCGTCGAGGACGTGGCCAAGCGCCTCGTCGACTATGGCTTCCACGCTCCCACCATGTCCTTCCCCGTGGCGGATACGTTGATGATCGAACCCACCGAATCCGAAGCAAAGCGCGAACTCGACCGCTTCTGCGATGCGATGATCGAGATCGCGAAGGAAATCGCCGAGGTGGAGGATGGCAGGGCTGACCGCCAGGACAATGTGCTGAGGAACGCCCCGCACACCCACCGCCTGCTGCTTGGCGACTGGAAGCACCCCTATTCCAAGGAGAAGGCCTTCTTCCCCCTGAAGGGATACCCGAACGACAAGTACTGGCCGCCGGTGGGCCGCGTCGACAATGTCTTCGGCGACCGCAACCTGGTGTGCACCTGCCCGCCCATGGCGAATTACATGGAGGCGGCGGAGTAGGAGGACGCTCAGCCGCGCAATCCGCACTCACAACATTCATCACACCCGGGCTTGACCCGGGTGTCCTTTTTCTGCGGTGGCCAAAAGGACGCCCGGGTCAAGCCCGGGCGAGGTGAGAGAGGGGGAACTGTTAGCCTGCGTTGCCCTTCTCCCACGCTGCCGCGCGGGAGAAGGGCAACGCGGCAGGTCGCTCTCGCAAACAAAAAAGCCCGGCCTTTCGGCCGGGCTTTCTGCATTGTCGATCCGAAGATCAGTTCAGGCGGTTCTTCACCGCCTGGATGGAGCTTGCGATCAGTTCATCGCCCTTGGCCCCCTTGGCGGCCTGGGCCACCATGTTCTGGGCAGCAGCGATGGCAAGCTCGGTTGCGGCGTTGCGCACGTCCTTGATTGCGGCGGCTTCGGCCTGGGCGATCTTCTGCTCGGCCTGCTTCGTGCGGCGGTCGAGAGATTCCGTCAGCTTGCGGCGCGTCTCGGCGGCATATTCCTCAGCGTCCGCCTTTGCGGCAGCGATGATGGAGGCAGCTTCCTTCTCGGCGTCGATGCGCTTCTGCTTGTATTCCGCGAGCAGGGCTTCGGCTTCCTTGCGAAGCTTTGCCGCCTGCTCGAGATCATTGCGGATGCGATCGGCGCGGGCGTCGAGGCCCGAGGACATGGTCTTGAAGCCGCCGGCATAGGCAACGATGCCGAGGAAGATGATCAGCGCCACCAGGGCGAAGAATGTCGCGTCGAAATGCATCGTTCTTCTCCCTTTAGCCCTTGAGCCCGGCGATGGCCTTGGCGGCCTCCGCCTTGCTCACCGTGGCGCCGGTCAGTTCGGACACGATCTCGGCAGCCGTTTCAGCGGCAACCTCGCCCACGTCCTTCATGGCACTCGCCTTGGCGGCGGCGATCTTCGCTTCGGCTTCCGCCGTCTTGGCGCCGATCTTCTGCTCGAGCGCAGTGCGCTCGGCTTCCATCTCGGCGTTCATCTTGGCGCGCGTCTCGGCGGCGATGGCCTGCGCCTTGGCGCGGGCATCGGCCAGCGCCTTCTCATACGACTGGATCGCGGTTTCGGTCTCGTTCTTGAGGGCGGAGGCCTTGGCGAGGTCGCTTTCGATGGTCTTGTGGCGCTTCTCGAGGACGGCCGCCATCTTCGGCAGCGCCAGCTTGCTCATCAGGAGGTAGAGGAGCGCAAAGAAGATCACCAGCCAGAAGATCTGCGACGGGAAGGTGGTCGCGTCCATCGGCGGGAAAGCGCCCTTGTGGCCGCCATCGTGCCCGGTGCTTTCCGTCGTGTGGCCGGTCTCGCCTTCGGCGGGTGCTTGCACCGCCGTGGTCTCTTCGGCAACGACGATTGTCGTCTGCGACATGTCTAGAGCCTCAAATGGGGAAGCCTGTGCGGGGTTCCGCCCGCCAGGCTTCGATTTGACTGCCGTAATGAAGAATTACGTGAACAGCAGGAGCAGAGCGACGACGAGCGAGAAGATGCCGAGGCCTTCCGCCAGAGCCGCGCCGATCAGCGCGTTGGTGAACTGGGCCGGGGCTGCCGACGGATTGCGCAGCGCGCCCGCCAGGTAGTTGCCGAAGATGTGACCCACGCCGATGCCGGCGCCGCCCATGCCGATACAGGCGATACCAGCGCCAATCAGCTTTGCTGCATCTGCTTCCATTTTAGTCTCCTTGAGTGTCCGTCAGGTTGGGTTGAAAGGATGATTGTCAGTGGTGGGTGTGGAGCGCGTCATTGAGGTAGACGCAGGTAAGAATGGCGAAGACGAAGGCCTGCAGGAAGGCCACCAGGAATTCGAGGGCCGTGAGGGCCACCGCCATCACCAGAGGGGCCACGGCGCCGAGAATGCCCACGAGGCCAAAGCTCGCGAGGCTCACCACGAAGCCCGAGAAGACCTTGAGCACGATGTGACCTGCCAGCATGTTGCCGAACAGACGAAGGCCGAGGCTCACAGGCCGTGACAGGAACGAGATGATCTCGATCAGCGAGATGAAGGGCAGGATGACGGCGGGGACGCCATGCGGCACGAACAGCTTGAACCAGCCAAGCCCATGCTTGGCGATGCCCACGACCACGACAAGGGCCACCACGAAGACGGCGAGGCTCGCCGTTACCACCACATGGCTGGTGACCGTGAAGAAATAGGGGAACATGCCCAGCATGTTGGCGACGAGCACGAAGGAGAACAGCGAAAACACCAGCGGGAAAAAGGGTTTCCCCTCTGGTCCCAGCACGTTCTTCACCATGTTGTGGATGAATTCGTACCAAACCTCGCCCAAAGACTGCAGACGGCCCGGCACCAGCGCACCCCTGGCCGCCGCGGCGAGCAGGATCGTCGTCACCGTCACCACGGCGATACCCATGAACAGGGCCGAATTGGTGAAAGCGATCTCATAGCCGCCGATATGGAACGGGCCCGCGAGTTCCTTGATCTGAAACTGGTGGATCGGATCGTTAGCCACGCTCAGTCCTCATCATCATCATCCAGGGCCGCTTTTGGCGGCGGGTTTGAACCAAGCCTCTCCTGTGCCGGAGGCACCCTGTTGCCCGCGCGGGCCATATTCAGGATGCCGGCTCCGAAGCCGAGGAGCAGGAAGAATATCAGGCCGAAGGGCAACGTACCGAAGAGCCAGTCGATGCCATAGCCAATGAGGCCGCCGACCAGCGTTCCGGCAACAAACTCGCTCGCAAGCCGATAGCCCTTGGCAAAGCCAGTGGGGCCACGCAGGCTTGCGGACGGTTTGTCGTTCTCGATGCGCTCGGACTGTTCGGCCGCGATGCGTCCG
>CAIYXE010000125.1 GCA_903930095.1 uncultured Hyphomicrobiales bacterium | reverse complement strand
CCGGCCTGCGGCGTATCCTGCCTGACCAGTCCAGCTCTTTATCTTCTCCTCCGTCTCAGACGGTTATCGACTTCTCGCCCCTGAAGAGCGGTGTTCACCGTCGCAAACTTCGCAACCGAGTTGGAGGGTGATGATGAAGACCGCCACGAAACTGAAGCCAAAGGCCATGCCGCGGCCCGGCGAGGATACCACAACGGACGGCGCCGTGCTGGCCCAGCTGGCCGCCATGCAGCGGCTGTCGGTAAATGAGCTCAAGGCCAAATGGGAGGCCCTGTTGGGCACGCCTGCCCCCAACAACGCCCGCGCCTTCCTGGAGCTGCGGATCGGCTACCGCATCCAAGAACTGACCTACGGCGGACTGACGCGCGATACCCGCCGCGCGCTGGATCTCCTCGCCGACGAGGTGGAGGGCAAGGTTGGGCGCAAGAGCATGGCGGTCGATGCCAGAAATCCCCTGCCCGGAACCCGCCTCCTGCGGGAATGGGACGGAATGGAACATGCCGTCACGGTGTTGGCGGACGGTTACGAATGGCAGGGCCGCAAGTACCGTTCCCTCTCGGCCATTGCCAAGGCCATCACTGGCACCAGTTGGAACGGGTTTAGGTTCTTTTCGCTGGGCGGCGGGAGGAAGCGCTGATGGCGATGGCAATTCTCAAGCGCTCCCGCTGCGCGATCTACACCCGCAAATCCTCGGAGGAAGGCCTCGACATGGAGTTCAACTCCCTCGAAGCCCAACGGGAAGCATGCGAAGCCTATGTCGCCAGCCAGAAGGCGGAAGGCTGGGCCGCCATCCGCGAGCGGTACGACGATGGGGGCTTTTCCGGCGGTACGCTGGAGCGCCCGGGCCTGAAGCAATTGCTTGTGGACATCGAGGCTGGTCTCATCGATGTCATCGTCGTCTACAAAATCGACCGCCTGTCGCGCTCGCTGATGGACTTCGCCAAGCTGGTCGAGGTATTCGACCGGAACAACGTCACCTTCGTGTCCGTAACCCAATCCTTCAACACGACGACATCCATGGGGCGGCTTACGCTCAACATCCTGCTGAGCTTCGCCCAGTTCGAGCGGGAGGTGATCGGTGAGCGCATCCGCGACAAGTTCGCAGCCTCCCGCAAGCGCGGCATGTGGATGGGCGGCTTTGTCCCCATGGGCTACGATGTGAAAGACCGGAAGCTGGTGGTCAACGAGGCGGAGGCGAAGACGGTCCAGATGATCTTCGAGCGGTTCGTCGCCCTTGGCTCCGCATCGACATTGGCACGCGCACTGCAAGCGGAGAACGTCAGAAACAAGCGCGGTAAGCGCATCGACAAGGGCTTCGTCTACAAGCTCATCAACAACCGCGTCTATCTCGGCGAGGCGGTTCACAAGGGCGTCTCATATCCCGGTGAACACTACGCCATCGTCACCAGCGATCTCTGGGACGCCGTGCATGCGATCCTGAAGGAGAGCCCCCGCAAACGCCGCGCCGAGAACCGCAGCCAGTCCGAGGCCCTGCTCAAGGGCATCATCTTTGCGGCCAATGGCACGGCAATGACGCCGACCTACACACGTAAAGGCGAACGCCTCTACCACTACTACGTCTCGATGGACCTGCTTCGGAACCGAGAGACGCCCGATGGTGCTGGCCCCGCCCGCCTCCCCGCCGCAATGGTGGAGGGCGCGGTCGTCACCGAAATGCGCCGCCTGATCGCTTCCCCGGAAATCGCATCTCGGGTGCTGGAGGTATACGGCCAGTCCGGAGAGAGGCTGGATGAACGCGCGGTTATCGAGGCGCTCCGGCGGTTCGACGGCCTCTGGTGTTCCCTCTTTCCCGCTGAACAGTCCCGCATCGTGCGCCTACTCGTCGACCGGGTCACCATCAGCGTCGACGGCATGGCCGTCGATTTGCGAAACAACGGCATTGCGACACTCATCCGGGACATGAGCGCAAGCCTAGAGGCCGCCGAATGAACAGTTCCAACGGCAATATCCGCGTCCTCATCCGGCTCACCATCCGGCGGCGCAACGGGCGGCCGAAAATCCTGCCGCCCGCGAATGCCCTTGAGGGAGAGAAGCGGACGCAGGACCCTCATGTACTGAAAGCACTCGGCCGGGCGTGGGCATGGCGACGAAAGCTCGAGAACGGTGAAATGGCAACTGTGGGCGATATCGCCATAGCGGAGCGGGTGACAGATCGTTTCGTCAGTCGGACAATGCGGTTGGCATATCTGTCGCCAGAGTTACTGGAGCGGCTCGTATTACAGCGGGAGCAGCCGGCCATCTCCGTCATGGAACTCATCAATGCGACCTATCTGCTGTGGGTGCAGCAGGCCGAGCGG
>CAIYXE010000124.1 GCA_903930095.1 uncultured Hyphomicrobiales bacterium | reverse complement strand
TCTCGCCCTCCGCTACGGTGAGGAAGGGCGACCGCGTGGTGGTTCGCCTCAACGACGGGCAGGTGATGGCCAAGATCATGCAGCGCCAGACGTCGAAGACAGTGGAACTCGCATCCTTCAACCCCAACCACGCGACCAAGACGCTGGACATGAAGGACGTCGACTGGATAGGCCGCATCATGTGGGCAAGCCAGTAGCGGGCTTGCCGAAGTCCGCACAGGCTGTGCGGAGAAATGGCATGTAAAGGCAAAACCCGCCCATGGCGGCGGTTGGCACCGGCCCAATAGATGGTGACCTCGGATCGTGATCGAGGACCATCATGACGGACACCACCCTGACGACATCGAAGGCCGAGGCGGTGCCCGGCCTTCCGCCATTCCGGCTCGGCGCCCTCTTTGGCCTTGCAGTACTGACCGGCGTTGCAGCCCAGGCCGGGCTGCCCGGAAGCATCATCGCCCTCGTTCCGACCGGCATTTTGCTGCTGATCTGCAGCCCGCTCGATTGGCCGAACCGCAACCGGTCCTTCAGGCTGCTGCTGGGTCTGACCATCGGTGTCACGCTCGCCATCGCCATCCAGCCAGGTCCGCTGAACCTCGGCATCGGATGGCTCACCTTCGCTCTGCTCGCATATGCGGCGAAAGGCGGATCATTCAGCGATCTGCTGCAAAGCCTTCAGTCAGTTCTGTTCCAACTGCTGTTCTCGCCCGCCGAGAGCGCCAAGGCGGCAGCCACGGTGGGGTCAGCGTTCCGGTCTCGGGCGATGGGGGGCCTGAAGCCACAGGCCGCCATTGTGCCGGTATTGGCCGTGCTCCTCTTCACGCTCCTGTTCATGGTGTCGAACCAGTCCTACTTCGATGCCGTCACCGGCATCTTCGACTTTCGCATCGAGCAAGAGTGGTGGCAGACGATCATCATCTCACTGCTGGTCCTGCAGCTCCTCATCGCGATTCTCGCCATGACGTCCATGCGCCTCTCCCCGGCAATGAGTCTGGAGGCCGAGGCGCCCTCCTGGCATGTGGGCCTGTTCTCGCCCGGATCGGTGATCGCAACCCTCGCATGCCTCAACGGTGTCTTCCTGCTGCAGAACATTCTTGACGCCCAATACCTCTGGTCCGGCATGCTGGGAACGCCGGGCAACAGCTATGCCGAATATGCACAGAAGGGTGCATTCACGCTGATCGTCACCGTGATCCTGGCTGCTGGCCTCATGATACTGTCGCTGTGGCCCGGCTCACGCACAAATGCCTCGCGTGCCGTGCGGCTGCTGGTCTATGTCTGGCTGCTGCAGAACGGCATGCTCCTTGCGTCCTGCGCGGCGCGGCTTCATTTCTACATCGATGCCTATGGTCTCACCCTGCTCCGCCTTGCCAGCATGGTCTGGATGGGGTTGATCGGCGGCGGACTCGTTCTCGTGGCAATCCGGATCATCAGAAACCGCAGCAACCTGTGGCTCGTGAATGCCAACATTGTCTGGGTCTTCGCGGTTTTGTGGGCCTCAGGCTTCGCGGACTTCAGCAGGATTGTCGCGGCCTACAACGCTGACCGGGCCGTCCGCGAAGACACAATTGATCGCACTTACATGGAGTTTCTCGGACCGAGCGCGCTGCCTGCACTCAAAGAGCTGCAAGAGGCGCGGGAGTTTTGGGGGCTCGAGAGCAGCATCGCGACGCTCAAATCGCGACTACGCGACCAGCAGTCCGACTGGCGCCTTTGGACTCTGAGAGGTGCCCTGCTCTCCACAGAACTCGTCCGGCCCTTGCCTCCGCCCCCGGAATCGGGAATGGTTTCGCCATGTCCGACCAGGGACACTCTCGCAAGCAGCAGCGATCCATCGCGCAACTCGTCCGGAGCGAGCTTGCCCGGCGGAGACTGTCCCGTGCCGAACTCGCCGCCCGTGCCAAGATAAGCCTGTCGTCGCTGGAGAAGTCCCTGTCGGGCCAGCGTCCTTTCACGCCTCAAACCATCCTGCGCCTGGAGGAGGCGCTTGGCATCCCGCTCGCGAGCGAGCCAAATGCCGAGGTAGCACCGGAATGGCTTGGTTCCTACGCGCGCCCCGCCGTGCAATGGATCGAGGGAGAATACCTCACGCTCCGCCCCGCCTCCTCCGGCGGCGACAGCATCTATGCCTATCGGACCGAGATCTTCTGGGACACGCCGCAATCCTGCCTCGCCTTCCGCGAAAGCGACCGGATCGATGGCGATTATGCCCAGACGGGCTCGGTGTCCGTGCCGCACCAGACGGGGCACATCTATCTCGTCACCAGCCGGCACGGCCAGTACCGGCTGGCGATCCTCTCGCGGCCCCTGATAAGGGGCGAGATGTTCGGCGTGCTGGCAACACTGCAGACGGGCCGCGGCTCGCAGCTGCTTCCGGTCGCGACCCCTCTGGCACTCGTACCGATCACAAGCGACCGGCCGCTCGGGCTCATCGAGCCGGGCAGTACATCGCATTCTTCCTATGCGGCGATTCTCGGCCGCGCGGTGCGGGAGGATTTCGCCCGGCTACTCAGCCCGCCAGCTCTCCCTTGACGGCACGGCCGATCAGCTTGCGCGTATTGTCGATACCATAGAGCGCCACGAAGCTGCCGAAGCGGGGGCCTTTTTCCTCGCCCAGAAGCACCTGGTAGAGCATGTTGAACCAGCTTTGCGCCACGCCGACGGAGCCATCCTTCTGCGTGGTCTTGTAAGGGTCGCGGCGGCCCACGTCATAGACCTTCTGCTGGATCTCCTCCGGCGCCGCGTGAGAGGGCAGCGTGCCGAGCGCATCGGCCAGATCTGAAAGGGCCTTGGCCTCTTCCTCCGTGGGCGGACGATATTGCTTCTTCGGCTTCACGAAATCGTCGAAATAGCGCAGCGCATGGGTGACCAGCGCGTCGAGCCGCGGGTGCGTCTCGGGCTTCAGGTGCGGGGCGTAGCGCAGGATGAAGCCCCACAGGGCGGATTTGTCATGCGCATTGGCGACCGCCGCAAGGTTGAGGAGC
>CAIYXE010000123.1 GCA_903930095.1 uncultured Hyphomicrobiales bacterium | reverse complement strand
TCGACAGCCGCGAGAGTTCCGCGATCTTCTCCGGCGCCTGCGGCGGCAGGAACTGCGAGGCCGCGCGCACGGCGCCAACCTCGGCGAGGCCGGCGAGACTGCCCAGCAATGCATCAACCTTGTCGGCGGGTGCCAGGATGTGGATCGCGCCACGCGCGTCGGGGGTCTCGATGAGGGGCGGTGGCGAAGAGGGCAACTGACGTTCACCGAAGCGAACGGCGGGAATGAGGGCCGTGCAGGCCAGTGCGGCCGTGAGCACAATCATTGCCACAGCATCCATGGCGTTCCGTCCGGCGGCAGTCGGCGGGCCACCCAGGGCCTCGTCGAGCCAGTTCGGTTCCTCCGCCGGGCCGCGGGCCGCCAGCACAGAGAGCGCCGCAGGCAGCAGCGTCATGCTGACAAGCCACGCCACGGCGCAGCCGAACAATGCAATTGCCGCGAACTGGCTGAGCGAGGGCAGCTGACGGGGAAGCCATGACAGCCACACCGCCGCGAACAGAAGAATGACTGCGGTAATCAGTCCGCCCTGGCGGTGACCAGCCAACATGATGGACTGCGTGATGGACACGCCTTTGGTGCGGCAGCTTGCGAAGGAGGTTGCGAGCATCGATCCCGTAACGAACACCGGCGCCAGGACTGCGAGGGCGAAGGACCATGTTGCCCCATCAAGCGGGCGGCCCGCCGCTGCGGCAGCTGCCGCCGCGCAGCACAGCGTGACGACACAGCCCAGAAGGACCGCCAGCGCATGGCGGAGCGAACCCAGGATGAAGGTGGTGATGAGTGACGCCAGGAGAATTGAGAGACTTGCAGGCACCACGAAATCCCGCAGGGTGCTGGGGGTGCTGGCCAGGGCCCGGCGCGGCCACAGCCAGCTGATGCCCTCCACCCCCTCCGACGCGGCGCGTGCAGCCGCTGCTGCTTCGGGTTCCTTGCCGGGCTGGGGCGTCGCCAGCACATACCAGCGCTGGCTCTGCATCTCGCCGCCGAGGCCCGCGAGAGCGACCCAGTTCACGGGCATCGGGCTTCCCTTCACCTCCGCTTCGATGGCCGACGATGCCGCGAGGAGCATGGCTTCAAGGCCCGGAGGCGAACGGCCCTGCAGGACGGCCTTCCCGATCTCGTTGACCAGGCTGGCAAAGCCCAGAATATCGGGAGCGGAAGCCATCGCGTAGTGGAGCGGCTCCATCTGGAGCAGCCCGTCGACGCGCGCACGAACCTCCGCCAGATCGCGGAACAGAATGGCGTTTTCCTCATAGAACGCGCCGGTTCCGGGCACGAAGGCCGACAGGAACAGGTCCCTGCGCGCGTCAAGTGCCGCGGCAAGTGCCATCGCCTGTTGGCGCGCTGTGGCCGGATCGCTGTTGTCGGCGATGGCCAGGAAAGTCCGCTCGATGCCGGGGAACTGCCGCTCCAACTCGGCATTGAGGCTTACCGTTGTCGCATCGAGGGTGATGCGCGGACGCAGGTCCGGATCGATCACGAGCGTGGAGGAGGCATAGCTGCCGCAGACCATCGCCAGCACGGCATAGATCAGAACGATGATGTTGCCGTGGTCAGCGGAAAAACGGGCAAGGCGCGCATAGGCGTTGGGACGCAGCTTCTGCCGCGGCCCGGCGCTCAGTTGCGGCCTTCCGGTCCAATGGGGATTGTCCCACGTCATTCTTGCCTTGAATATCCCCCGGCGCGGCTGTTGCAGATTCGATGGCCCGTCCGCATCATAGGACAGTTTCACCGGAAAGGAAAAACAGGCACCATGGCGTCTCACAAGGGCCTTAACCACGGCTGGCACACCGAAACAACCGCTGTTCACGCAGGGGAATTCGTCGATCCGGCCACGAGGGCCTCATCACCCAACCTGGTGATGTCCGTCACCTTCGCACCCGAAACCGTCACTGGCTTTTCCGCCCGGGACGAGCAGGGCTATGACGGATTCGTCTACGGACGTGTGAGCAGCCCCACGGTGGCACAGCTGCAGGAGAAGCTTGCGGCCCTCGAAGGGGCCGAGAGCGCGCTCTGCTATGCCTCCGGGATTGCCGCCGCCCATGCCCTGATCTGCGGCCGCTTAAGCCGGGGCGACCACCTGATCGTGCCGGATGCCAACTATGTGGGCATCGCCGAACTGGCGCGCGATACGCTGCCGCGCTTCGGGATTGAGGTGTCCTATGTCGATACCTCCCGGCCGGAGGAGGTCGCCGCGGCCATCCGGCCCTCGACGCGCATGCTGTGGCTCGAGACGCCCGCGAACCCGACCATGAAACTGTGCGACATTGCAGGCCTCGCCGAGCTGGCCCATCAACGCGGCGTGCGGGATGTTGCGGTCGATTCCACCTATGCAACCCCGATTTCGACCAAGCCCCTGCAGCTTGGCGCGGATTTCGTGGTGCACTCCCTCACCAAGTACATCGGCGGACATGGCGATGCGATGGGCGGCGCGGTGCTGGGGCGGAAGGCGGAACTCGACGCCCTGAACCTCGAGGCGACGGTGCATTTCGGCGGCGTTCTCTCGCCCTTCAATGCCTGGCTGATCCTCCGGGGGGCAGCAACGCTTCCCATCCGCATGCGCGCGCATGAGGAGGCAGCCCTGAAGGTGGCGGCCTTCCTCGAGGGCCATCCGGCGGTCACCCGCGTGTTCTATCCGGGCCTTCCCTCCCACCCGCAGCACGATCGGGCGACGCGCCAGATGCGGAACTTTTCCGGCATGTTGACCTTCCAGACGCGGCAAAAGGGCCCCGAAATCGCGGCGCGCATGGTGAAGGACCTGGAGATCATCCACTATGCGGTGTCG
>CAIYXE010000122.1 GCA_903930095.1 uncultured Hyphomicrobiales bacterium | reverse complement strand
ATTGCCCCACTAAATTGCCGCGCGGCGGTTGCCGCCTCCAAATCATTCTAACAAGTCTTTGGCCCAAGCGGTACATCAATTTAGCACGGCTAAGGCGCTTGACCCCACTTCAACAGTCACTTTTGGAATATGATGACACATCAATGGGATGCGGCAGCGTCGGCGCTTCTTAGCACCACACTTCGGGGATTAGGGGGGTTGGTCAGGCCTGGGTGTCGCGGAAGTTGGCGGGCAGCGCGATGCCGGCGGCCTTGAAGACGTTGCCGACCTGGCCGTTGACATGGGTGCGGGTGGTGATGACCCTGCCGCCCTTTTCGATGGTGGCCTGCTGGAGGCGGTCGAGATCGTTGAGCAGGCGCTGCCACTCGGGCTTGAGGCCCCTGGCCTCGCACAGGCGAGTCAGTTCCTTGGCCAGCACCAGGGCGAGGAAGGAGCAGAAGACATGGCCGCGGATGGCGGCATCGGACTGATGGAAGATCGGGCGCGTGTCGAAGGTAGCCTTGGCGGCGCGGAACAGGCTCTCGACCTCGAGCAGGTCGCGATAGCGCAGCACCGCCTGAAGCGGGGTGATCCGGGCATTGGTCCTGACCACGCTGATGCCGTCGAAGCGGGCCTCATCGGCGAGCTTGCCGGGGTCGATTTCGAAGACGGGCTTGTCTTTCGTGGCCTTCGTCTTGCGCAGGAAGCGGCGGTAGGCGGAATTGCCGACCAGCGCCTTGTCGCCCTTCCTGAGTTGGGCCTCGAGACCGGCAACGACGGCCTGCCGGTCGGCCCGGTCCTTCTCGGCCTCGGCCTCGTTGCGGCTGACGATGTAGCGCTCGGAACCGATGCGGACCTCCTTCACCCAGAGCTGGGTCTCGCCCTTCTGGCGCTCGAGCAGGAGGGGAACCATCGGGGCGTCATCGTGGAGGACGACATCGCGGATCAGACTGCTGGTGCGCTCGCGGGCACCGAGGATGTATTCCATGCCCTGCGCCTCGAGGGAGGCAATGGTGGCGGCCGAGATCATGCCGCGGTCGGCCACCACGCAGGCCCGGGTGATGCCGAAGCGCTCGCGCAGCCGGGCAACGACGGGCAGGAGGATCGTGACATCAGCGGTATTGCCGGGGACCATCTCGGTACAGATCGGCCGGCCCTCGGCATCGATGACCAGCGCCAGGATCATCTGGGCGAGGTCGGGCCGATGATCCTTGGAATGGCCACGCGCGCCCAGCGTCTCGCCGCCGGCACCGTAGAAGGACAGGCTGGTGGTATCCATGAACACCAGGCTCAGATCGGTGAACAGATCGCGGCGGCGCTCGAAGAGCTGCTCCTCGATCACGTCCTTCACACAGCGCGGCGCCAGCGCGCCCTCGGCCTTGGGAGCGATTTCCTCGCCGAGCCAGGCCATGGCGCGGTAGAAGTGATGCAGCGCGAGGCCCTCGCTGCCCTCGATCAGGTAGCTTTCCATCCAGTCGGCGCAATTGCGGTCCGAGCCCGAGACGAACAGGCGGTGGAGGGTTGCCACGAACACCGCGCGCTCCACCGCGAAACCGAACTGGCGCCCCGCCAGAAGCTCCTCCAGGACCTCACTGACGCCCAGCCTCTGCCACAGCCTGCCGAACAGCAAGGAGCCGCCGATGCGCCGGGCCTCGACACGCGCGCCATCCTCACCCTGAGCACCCAGGATTATGCTCTGCCGGGCAAAGCGCCCGACGGAGGCCAGCAGGCGATCCAGGTCGCCCGCCGCGAGAACGGCATCCTTGCGGCCGAGGTTGCGAATGATGCGCTGCTTCGTTCGCCCGTCCTCGCGGACGTTCTCGACGAGGTAGAGATAGGTGTAGCCGTTGACGGTCTTCTCGCGAACGAACATGTGAAATTATCATCGCGAAACCGCCAGAAAATCAATCGAAATAGAACAAAGGCACGATTATTTAGCACCACACCCTAAAATCACTCCCAAACTACATCGAATGAAATCAATGACTTACGGGCAAGTGTTCCGCATCCGTTCGCGCACCACTGTTGAAGTCGGGCTTGACGGCCTAGGCATAATTGGCTTTAAACTCAATTTTAGGTATTGCGTTTCGAGTTGACATCTGAGCGCGCGTGGCGGGCGCGGCGCGGATAGTTGCGCGTTGTTGGCCCGTTCATTCAGAT
>CAIYXE010000121.1 GCA_903930095.1 uncultured Hyphomicrobiales bacterium | reverse complement strand
GGAGCCGTCATTACAAAGTTTTCAGATTCGACCGGGCCCTGCCGCCCGGACCCTCACCTGGCACTCGCATGCCGGACCACTTGTCGTGATGCATCGGGTCTCTGTCACTGCTGCCTGAGAGAAAATCAGCATGCGGAAGAGACGCTCAAGCCATGCCGCGTTGAACAGCCGGGGCGTAACTGACCTACTCTCTACCGCTTCCGCGAGCCGGGTCACCGCATTGGGGCCGATCCGGCGTCATGGTGGTGCAGCCGATGACGTCCGGCTTATCTTCGCTGCGGATCTTGCGTATCGCTTTATGAGAAAAAATCATTTGTCATTGCATCGATGAAGTGGAGGTCAGCACAGCCCACCTTACGGAGTGCGCCCGCCTGAGTGGCCGTTCGGGTGGATCAACTCAATGCGCATGCCAAGTCTCCCGTGATCAACTGTCGGGGAAGCCATGCTTCACTACAGGATGAGCTTTGGTCCTGATCAAGCCTCAGGTGGTGGATGCGGTGCCGGTTTGTTGGTCGTGGGGGCGGTTTGGCAGGAGGATGACGTTGGCGGTGGTGGAGGGGGCGTTGGTGCCGGTCCAGTCGGCCTCCAGTTTCTGGAGGCCGGATTCGAGGTCGCTGGTCTGGCGCTCGGCTTCGGCGAGCCTTTCGGCGAGCGGGTGCTGGGGCTGTTGGGCAGCCTTTGACATCTCGCTCAGCTGGTCGATGCGCTGGCGCAGGCGGATTTCGGGGTCGATGGTGGGGGAGACGGGCCCCGCGCCCGCTGGCGGCGTGAACTTGTGGCCCTCATAGCCGCGCTTCTTGCGCAGCTTCTGCAACGCCTCCTCGCGGGCGGCAAGTCCCTGGCGGAGCCCCGTCTCCTGCGCGGTGCTGTCGGCGAGGGCGGCTTCGAGCTCCCTGACCCGGGCCCGGAGCTGGCGCAATTCGGCCGATCGCGCTGTTTCGCTGACTTCCACATGGTGGATACGATTTCGGTGGCGGCTGACCTCGGCCACGCTTTCCGCCAGACGAAGCTTCGCCTCCTCCAGCCTCGCGCCCAGGCGCTGGGCCAGCATGGCATATTCGGCCCTGAGCCTGTCGCGCTCTGTTTGCAGCCCGACGAGGGAGGAGGGCACCTGCCGCTGCATACGCCGGGCGCCGACCTTGACGGCCGCCCTCCACAGCATGCGGCTCAGGAACAGCGCGATCAGGCTTGCAAGCGAAAAGCCCAGCACGATCAGCAATATCGTCTCGGTACCAGACATCGAGCCTCCGGCGGTTCTGCCTTTCTAGCCAATCCGGGCCCGCCGCGCCAGCGGCTGCGCAGCCCTTGTCCTGAGTTGTGACGCCCTCAGTTGCTGCGGACGAAGGTGTTGGTCTTGCAGAGAACGCCCGCGACGCAGCCCTTTACCTTCATGCTGCGGCCGTCGTAGCGCACGGTTGCGCTGTAGGTCTTGCCGTCGTCCGGATTGTAGATGGCGCCCTTCCAGAAATTGTCGCCCGTGGGTTTCATGCCGATGAGGATCGACAGCCCGATAAGCGGGCGATTGCGCTTGGCGGGATCGGGGTTCTCACGGTCGACCTTCGGCTTGCCGTCGATCTTGCTGATGGGCTCTTTGAGGTCAACGATCCGGGCGCAGAGATTGCCGCCACAGTCATCCACCTTGACCGTCACCTTGCCGTCGGACATGGCCCAGATGCCCTGCAGATCGGCAAGGGCCGGGCCGGCAAGCGGGAAGGTGAGGAGGAGGGTGGCCAGGACGGCCGGTGTCAGGCGCTTGCGCATGGCTGTGGTTCCTTTCGCGGAAGCGGCAGAAAACCGAGAAACTTGGCCAAACCATGGTCTTCCCATGACAGCCTGTTCTCTGTGCGGGAACTCGCGTGCAAGGCGCTCAGAACGGGTTCCAGTTGGGGCGGCTCGAATACTTGAGATAGCCCACATTGGCCCCGAGCCTGGCGCCCACCCCGGTGCGGATCGGGGCGAGGATGATCTGGTCCTTGGCCTGGAAGTTGACGCCCACGCCGCCCACCACATAGGCCGAACCCTCAACCCCGCCGAAGCGCGTGTAGAGGTCCTCCGGGCTGTCCGAATTGTAGATCAGCACAAGGCTGCGTGAGCCGTTGGCGCCGAAATCGAAGCCGACCGAGGGTCCCTGCCAGTAGATCCGCTGCTTGATGCCGTTCTTGTAGTAGATCGTGCCTTCGCCATAGCGCAGGCCGCCCACGAAGGACCCGGCGGCCTCCTCGCCCACGATATAGGCGCTGGGCTCGCCCTGGCGCTGGAAGACGTATTCGACGGCATTGGCCAGGCCGCGTGTGGTCTTGCCGAAGAAGCTGTGGCCGACGTCCAGCACCTCTTCGGTGGTGAAGGTTTCCCGCTCCGCCTTGGAGACGGAGGAGGTCGTCTGGGCGGTGGCAGGCAGGGGAACGGCGGCGAAAAGGGCCAGGGCAAGGCAGGCAGTCAGCAGCTTGTTCATCAAATGGTCCTCAACACGACATTTGCGCGGATATGCCGGACATTCATGGCAAGCGGTGATGGCAAGTCCATGGCAGCAACCCGTTTGGGCTGAAGCCTAGCAGCAACGGATTGCGGCTTGGTTAATGCTTCCTGACGCAGGCCGGCTGAACTCAGGCGCTGGCGATGAAGCCCGGATTGTCGTAGCCGCGCGCCCGCTTGCCATAGGTCAGGTCGGGCCCTTCCACCGTCACCACCTTGCCGCCAGCGGCGAGCAGCACGGCATGGCCTGCCGCCGTGTCCCACTCCATGGTGCGGCCGAAGCGGGGGTAGAGATCGGCCTCGGCTGCCGCGATGAGGCAGAACTTGAGGGAGGAGCCCGCCGAGCACAGCGACTTGACCTTCACCGTCTTGAGGAAATCCTCCGTCGCCTGGTCACGGTGGGAGCGGCTGGCGACCACGGTTGCGCCATCGGCGGGAAGCTTGCGCACACCGAGTTTGCCCCACAGGGGTGCGGCATCGCCCTCAATCCTGCCGTGGGCGGCGCCATGGCCCTTCTCGCCCCAGAAAATGCGCTTGAGCGCCGGGGCATAGACGACGCCCGCCGTGGGGATGCCGTTCTCGACAAGGGCGATGTTGACGGTGA
The DNA here is from genome assembly GCA_903930095.1 of uncultured Hyphomicrobiales bacterium. Lineage (GTDB taxonomy): Bacteria > Pseudomonadota > Alphaproteobacteria > Rhizobiales > Aestuariivirgaceae > Aestuariivirga. Next base: position 5,286 of record CAIYXE010000121.1, on the reverse strand, counting down.
ATTCGCCGTTCTTCGAGATGAATTCCTTGGTGCCATCCAGCGGGTCCACCAGGAAGAATTCTTCCGCGACCGCGGGAATTTTGCCAGCTGAGGCGGCCTCCTCCGAGATCACCGGCACGGCAGGGCGGATCTTCGCCAGCCCGGCGAGGATGATCTTCTCCGCTGCCTCGTCGGCCTCCGTCACCGGCGTCAGGTCACCCTTGTCCTTGGCGGAAAAATCGGTTGCGTAAATGGCCATGATCTCCGCCCCCGCGACGGATGCGAGGTCGATGAGCGACTGCATGAAGGGCGAGGGGACGGGGGTCATCGATTGCGGGCTCCGGCGCGTGTGCGGGCGTTTCATGGTCGCGAAAGCCGGTTCAGTCAATGCGGAAATTCGGCGCCCGCGATGCTACAAAAGACATACGAATCACTCGCGGGGCCCATCCATGTCTGACGTCACCACCACCGAAGCCAGGCTTTCCGATCTCGATCTCGCGGCGCTGCTGTGCAGCCGCGTGTGCCATGACGTGATCTCGCCGGTGGGCGCCATCGCCAACGGGCTGGAACTGATCGACGACCCTGAGATGGATGCCGAAACCAAGGAAACCGCCCTCGATATGGTGCGCAGTTCCGCCAAGACCGCGGCGGCGAAGCTGAAGTTCTGCCGTATCGCCTTTGGTGCTGCGGGCTCGGCTGGCGCCTTGATCGACATGGGCGAGGCGGGCGAGATCGCCAAGGCCTTTGTGGGCGACGAGAAGGTGAAGCTGGAGTGGAACGCCCCGCGTGAGAACCGGCCGAAGCAGCAGGTGAAGCTGGTGCTGAACATGCTGCTGATGGCGATGGCGGGAATCCCGCGCGGCGGGCTGGTGACGGTGAGGGTTGAGGGCGACCAGTTCACCGCGCGCGCCGCGGGCGACCGGGCGAAGGTGCCCGAGCAGATTGCGCAGGTGCTGGACGGCACGATTGAACTGACCGGCCTCGATGCCCGTCTGGTGCAGCCCTATTACGCCAAGCAGCTGGCCCGCTCAGCGGGCCTCGCGCTGAGCATGGGGCTTGACGGTGCGGACGTGGTGGTGAAGGCGGCGTGATGATGTTGCCGCCGGTTGCCTGGCGGTTGATTTCGTGTTGCCGAATGTTGTTGTTTGCGTTGATGCGGTAGCCTTTGCGGTAGCTGCCGCGTGCATCGTGAAATTTTTCATATCACGGAGTGGACGGGTGCTTCTGTCAGCCCAGGCTGACGGATTGTGACGACGCCCTTCTGGCGCTTGCTGCCAGGATGACGTTCGTCACTGAATGTGAGAGGAGGGATCAGGCGCTTTCGCGCAGGTCTTCGCCCATGGGGGGAGCATTTTCGCGCAGGACGTAGCCGCGGCCCCAGACGGTTTCGATGAAGTTCTTGCCGCCTGCCGCGCTGGCGAGCTTCTTCCTCAGCTTGCAGATGAAGACGTCGATGATCTTGAGTTCGGGCTCGTCCATGCCGCCATAGAGGTGGTTGAGGAACATTTCCTTCGTCAGCGTGGTGCCCTTGCGGAGCGAGAGCAGCTCCAGCATCTGGTATTCCTTGCCGGTGAGGTGCACGCGGGCGCCGCCCACTTCCACCGTCTTGGTATCGAGGTTGACGCAGAGGTCTCCGGTGATGATGACCGACTGGGCGTGGCCCTTGGAGCGGCGGACGACGGCGTGGATGCGGGCGACGAGCTCATCCTTGTGGAAGGGCTTGGTCATGTAGTCGTCGGCGCCGAAGCCTAAGCCCCGGACCTTGTCCTCGATGCCGGCGAGGCCGGAGAGGATGAGGATCGGCGTGTTGACCTTGGCCACACGCAGCGTCTTCAGCACTTCATAGCCCGACATGTCTGGCAGGTTCAGGTCGAGCAGGATGATGTCGTAGTCATACAGCTTGCCGAGGTCGACACCTTCTTCACCGAGGTCGGTCGTGTAGACGTTGAACCCCTCCGACTTGAGCATCAGTTCGATGCTCTGGGCCGTCGCGGTATCATCCTCGATCAGCAAAACCCGCATGTCTTAATCCCCTATGCTCCCGGCTCCGCCGTGGAGCCCCCTTTTACGGCTGGCGCGGCCGACGGGGCACTGCGCACGACAAACCGTTAATGTCGATGCTCAAGATACGCTGGGAAAGGTTAACAAACCCTAATTCACCATACGCAACGCATTTACGAATCCGCCTGCATCTCGTGGCATGCGGGACGGCGCACACCAGATCTTGATACGTCACCGGTGCAACCGCACCGTGGATGCCTGGCTCCGGCTCGCCTTGGCGGTTTACCCGCCCTTAAGCTTGGAGGTCCATCATGGCGACAGGACGCTTGCCGGAGTCTGTTGCCTAGTTGATTCGCGGAATCGTGCAAAGGGGGACGTTCGAGAGTCTCCTGGTTAGTTGAGTAGGGTTAGGGGTTACAAGATGCGCTCACGCGAGACGCTCCTCAGGCTGCACCGCTTCCGCACCGAGGAAAAACGGCGGCAGGTTGCCGACATGGAGTTCATGATCCAGGACTTCACACGCAAATACGAGGATCTCGACGCGCAGGTGAAGTTCGAGGAGAGCCGCAACGGCGTGAGCGACCCCTCTCATTTCAACTATTCTCTTTCCGCCAAGGCCACACGCGGGCGGCGCGACAACGTGATGCGCTCGATCGCCGAACTGCGCGACCAGCTGGCCGAGGCGCAGGAGGCGCTGGCCGCCGAGGAACAGGAATTGCGCCGCGTTGAAATGCTGGCGGAAAAGGAAACCGGATCCGCCACGCCGATGCCGCAGGCCGCCGCCACGCAGGGCATGCGCTGAAGTTTTCTGCCTGGACGGGTGTTTGTCGCCAAAAGGCAAACAGGCTGCAATCGAAGGGTCCTATGGCTGGCATTGCGATGCAACAGCCACAAGGATCTAAGACAATGACGGATCAAACTCAGGATATCAGCCGCCGCGGCATGATGGGCGGGGTGGCACTCGGCGCTGCCGCCGCTGTTCTTGCCTCGGTGCGGGGCGCAGCGGCAGCCGGCGACAAGCCGATGCTGATGTTCGTGCAGCTTGCGGAATCTGTGAAGATCGACGAGGCCGCCAAGACCATCCGCCTCGTGAACGTCTCGCCCCACACTGTGTACTTTGCTGACCGGCCGGAACGCCTTGCCGGGCACATCAAGATGGCGGCCTATCTCGAGGAGTGGACCTCGAAGGCAGGTGCTGACAATTTCGGCAAGGATCCGCCGAATGCCGCGCTCTCCATCTTCGAGGAGGGCCAGCCGAACAACACGCTGGCGATCATCGAGATCCTCAATCCGAAGGCCGAGGGCAAGGACCTCGTCTACAACTACGTCGTCGTGAAGGGGAAGCTGCCGGCTGCTGGCGGCGAGACCGCGCTGTTCATCGACTGGATCGGTGTCGGCGGTGGCGTGGGTGTGGGCTTCCACGGCGTGGGCGTCGGCGTCCGGGGGCCAGGGGTCTATTGAGGACGGGCTGAGACTGCCGGCGGAAAAAGGATACCCGGGTCAAGCCCGGGCAAGGTGAAAACAATATCACCTTACGCGGGCTTGACCCGCGTATCTTTTTTCCTACAGCTTGTAAGCCTTCAGGCGCTCGTAATAGGGGCGTGCCGCGTCGGCGATCTTCTGGAGATGGTCCGGCAGGGGGGCAGGCGGCGGCGGGGCCGTGCCGAAGCCGGTCGAGGCCCACACCGCATTGTACCAGTGCGGGGCCCAGACGCCGTCGAAGGGCTTGGGGCCGGCGGGCCATGACAGCATCGCCTCATCGAAGGGAATGCCGCAGGCTTCGCACAGCCTTGTGAGGGCGCCGCGCGGGTTTGCCAGGATGTCGTCGGTGTCAATGACGGGCGGGGCCGTCCCCAGGTGATCCGCCACCATGTCATAGATCTCCGCCTGCTCGACGAAGCCGATGTCGCGCAGGCTCACGTCCGACCATTTCTTGGTGTAGCTCGAGAGCACGCGTTCGGGCGCGCGGATGAGGAAGGCGTTGGTGAGGCCCTTGATCCAGCCGCGGTCATAACCTTTGAGCATGTGGTGGGTCATGTGCTTCTGATAGAAGACGGGCTTTGCCGCAGGGCCTAAGCATTTGGCGACGAGGCTGTTCCAGTCGCTGTCGCCCGCCGCGATGATCTCGTCGCGCATCGGGTGGTCATTGCCGTGGTGGACCAGGGAGAAGGCGTAGAAGGGCTCGTCCCAAGCCACGCAATCAGGCCGGTTGCCGAAGGAATACATCATGGCGGTGGAGATGTTGCGGGGGCCGGACCACATGGCGATGTTGGTCATTTACAGGCTCCTCCGCGCATCCTTGAGGCAGAGCTCCTTGTAGGCGGCCGAAAGCCTCCGCGAGATGGGGCCCGCACCTGACCATTCCTCGGTCGACATCGGGTGGCGCACGGGGCGGCCGTCGATGATCCGTACCGGGATCAATCCGGCGAAGGTGCCGGTGACGAAGGCTTCCTCCGCGCCATAGACGTCATAAAGCGAGAACTGCTTTTCGAAGACGGGGATATCGAGATCTTTCGCCAGCCTGATCATGTTGCCGCGGGTGATGCCGGGGATGCAGTACTGGCCCGATGACGTCCACAGCTCGCCCCGGCGCACGATGAAGAAGTGCGTCGAGTTGCAGGTGGCGACGAAGCCCAGGGGGTCCAGCATCAGCGCTTCATCCGCTCCCGCATTGGCGGCCTGGATGCAGGCGGTGATGCAGTTGAGCTTGGAATGCGAGTTGAGCTTCTGGTCCTGCACGTCCGGAGCACCCCGGTGAACGTGGACGGTGTGGAGCACGAGGCCCTTTGCCGATTTTTCCGGATTGGGCGTCTTGTATTCCGGGATGATGACGATGGTGGGCTTGCCGATCGTCACGCGCGGGTCCTGATAGGGGGTGGCCTTGACGCCGCGGGTGACCATCAGGCGGATGTGGACGCCGTCTTCCATCTTGTTGGCATCGAGGCAATCGAAGAGGCGCTTGACCAGTTCGTCCGGGGTCAGGCCGATGTCCATGAAGATGGCCTTGGCGCCCTCATAGAGCCGCTCGATGTGCTCGCGCAGAAAGGGGACGCCGCCCTTGACGAGGCGCAGACCCTCCCACACGCCGTCCCCTAAGATGAAGCCGGAGTCGAAGACCGACACCATCGCCTCGGCGCGCGGCACGAGATTGCCGTTGACGGAGATGAGGATGTTCAGGTTGCGGGGATCGATCTTCGCGTCGTGGATGTTGGTCTGGATGTCGGGCTGCATGGGGCGGGCCTTCTCGGGTCAATGTGAGCGCTGTTTAGAGCAAGGCTCCGTGAGTTGGAATTGGAAAGCGGTCAG
>CAIYXE010000120.1 GCA_903930095.1 uncultured Hyphomicrobiales bacterium | reverse complement strand
GATAGCGGCCGTGCTCAGCGAGGATCACATCGCGAACGGCTTCGTGGTAGCGCACGTAGCCCGTGCAGCGGCAGAGATGGCCGTCGAGCGCCTCGAGAATCGTCTGTTCCAAGGTCTCGCGGGCGACGGGCTGACGTTCGAGTGCTTCGAGCAACACTTGCGCCTCGTTGAGGAACCCCGCGGTGCAGTAACCGCACTGGAACGCAAAGTGCTTGATGAATGCCTGCTGCAGTGCCGTGAGTTGGCCGTTGCTGGCATGACCTTCCACCGTACGGATACTCTTGCCGTCGAAGCTCGCTGCAGTAGCGATGCAGGTGGGTGTGGTGGCGCTGGTGCCGCCGGGATGGTCAACGATAACCGCGCAACTCAGGCACTGCGCTGCTCCGCAGCCGAACTTGGTCCCTGTCATGCCCAGCACTTCGCGCAAGAAGTCGTTCATCGACAGATCATCGCGCACCTCGATGGGGCCATGATCTTTCCCGTTGATTTTGATGGTGATAGCACTCACGTTAGAATCCCTTTGAGCATGGCGGGCGTTACCGGCAGCGACCGGAAGCGATGACCGGTGGCGTCATGAATGGCATTGAGCAAGGCCGGAACGATTGGGATCATCACCACCTCGGCGATGCCCTTGGGTGGTTCCTTTGGGGAGACGGGCGGCAGCACCTCAATTTCGAGATTGTGTATGGGCAAGTCCGAGGCGCGTGCCACAACGTAGTCTCCCAGGTTCCACTTGCCGTTGCCGGGACCATCCTCGAAACGCGGGAGGGTTTCAAACAGGGCGTAACTCACTCCCATCGCAAAGCCGCCCTGTGCCTGACCTTCTACCAGTTCGGTGACGAGGGCCTCGCCGCAATCCAGCACGCTGTAGGCATCGGCGATACGCAATGCGCCGGAGGCGCGGTCGATCTCGATGCGAACAGCCGTGCCGCATGACGAGGTGAATGACGTGCCGATGCGGTTGTAGTCCGTCGGCGGGAAGAACACGAAGCTGCGGTCAAGCAACATGTAACTGCCACTGCCACGGCGGATAGACAGGGCGTCGATATCCGCTGTCCACTGCATGCCGTCGATTGGGAAGGCGGCCTGTGCCCATGCCCAGCGCGAGAAGGCATGGGCGATCGCGCCCGTGACCCCTTCTTGCTCATGCGCCTTTGCTGCCACGTCGGCCTGCGCGAGTGGTGGAAGTCCGGACAGGATGAGGTCCTCTCCCTGCCAGAATGCCTGCTCGAAGAGGAACGCGCGTGGATCACTGGGCGAAATACCCCAGAGGGCAAGCGCTGCTGGCCACATGCCAAAGCGAAAAATGATCCGTGCTGCCTGCGCCGATGCTTGTGTTCCGACATGCGCCCCAATCGATGCGGCGCTGGCGGTGCTGATCTCCGGCACCCAACGCGGGTTCTTCGCAGCCGCGTCCTGCTGGTCTTGGGTGATGGTATGGGGGTCGGAGGTGGCAACGAGTTCCAACTCGTCATATGTGTCGATCCGGGCAACGGCGACGGCCGATGCCGCGCGGCCCAGAATGGCTTCGATCCGCCGTGACACCGCCGTGCCGATGCCGTTTCCCATTTCCACGGAATCGATGTGAACGGCGATCGACCCATCAGGCGCAAGCTCAACCCGGCCCAGCGAGCAATCAGCCCCGGTGCCATAATCCTTGGTGCAGCAGGCGGTTCCGGTGCCGACGAGTGTGCCTACCTTGGGGGCCCTGTGCATGGAACGTTCTCGCCAGATTGGATGCGCCTCCAGCTTATCCAGTATCTCCGGGGTACGTACCGACACCGTCCACGGGTTGCCCGTCATGGAGGGTCCGCCGGTCTTGAGAAGGTTTCGGCGACGCAACTCGATCGGGTCGATCTTGAGTTCGACTGCCGCCTCGTCGATCAGGGTCTCAAGAGCCGTCATGGTCTGCAGGGTGCCGTAGCCTCGCATTGAACCTGCCGTAACGCCGCGCGAGTGCTCTGCCGCCGTGGTGACGTCGACCTTGGGAATGTCGTAGATTCCGATTGCTGCCGTGGCCCCCACGATTGCTACGCTCGCCGAGTAATTCGCAAGTCCGCCGCCATCGAGAATGTGGTCGCCTGCAAAAGCTGCAATCCTGCCACTGGTCTTGTCGATGCCGATCTGGGAACGGATGCGGAAGGGATGTCGCTTGATGCCGCCCTGAAACTGCTGGAAGCGGTCATGCGCCAACCGGATCGGCTTGCCCGGAAAGAATACGGCCGCCAGAGCCGCGTAGAGCGGAAACGGTGTGCGGTCACGTCCGCCGAAGCCGCCGCCGATATAGGCAAAGCGTCCATCGATGCGTGCTGGCCGGATAGCTGTTTCCGCCTCGCCGAGCATGAAGGCCACCGCACTGGCCGCCTCGTATGGTGACTGCACGCCCAGAACGATCTCAAGCACCCGCTCGTCCGGTTCATACCAGGCAAGGCCGCACTCGGGTTCGAGAAACATCGGGTCCACGGACTGGGTCTCGAAGTTCCGGTCGAGCACCAGCAACCCGGCAGCAGAGGACGCCAATGCGGACCGGATGTCCTCTCCCAGCGCGGCGCCGCGCGCATTGGCCTCATCCGTCTTGGGGCCAGGCTGCCATATCGGCCGACCATCATTGTCGTCGAGCGGCGGGTTAAGCCAACCATCCCGAAGCGGCGAGTAGACGTCGGGCGCCCCGTCAGCACCTGCCACGCGGGTAAACCTCAACGTGGCGTAGTTTGCGCCGGGCAGTGGTCCTGTCTCTGCACCGAAGCGCAGCGGGCTGAGGTCGCGGATTGCCGTTCGTGCCCGGTCATAGGCATCGAATGTCTCAAAGAGCAAAAGCGCCACAGGTTGCCCGAGATAGAGCGGTGTCGTGCCCACGGGGCAGAACAGATTACCTTCATAGAAGTTTGGAACACGCACGCCGGATGCTGCAAGTTCAGAGGCTGTCACCACGATGTCCGGACGAGCATTCGCGCCCAGCGGATCGAGGTTCAGCCCCTCATAGACATGGCTCGCATTGGTCGCGCGGACGAGCAGCGCATGTGACGTCTGTTGCGGCCAGCCCGGCATGTCAGCTGCGCGAAAGTCCGACACGTAGAGCTTTGCGCCCGTTACCTTTGCCACGCCATCAACACGGCCCCTGACGGGGACTTCGGCACCATTTAGCGTCTCGCGTTCGAAGAAGGAGGGCTGCTCAGCCAGGGCGGCGCCCGGAATGCCTATCTTCGACAGCGTGAGCGCGATACCGCCGACGCTCCCCGTCTTTAGAAAGTCTCTGCGGGACAAACGCATGGATTAGGCTCCTGTCGCTGAGAATGGCATGTGACGCAAGAACGAAGCAATCGTATCCATCTCAGGCAATCACCTCATCTATACTGAGGTTACACTTCCGCGTGACATCCGGTAAGCTACATTGTCAACACACGCTGGTTTCGTGCCCACCGATGGGCCGTTGTTCTTTGGACGTTGGTTCATGCTTT